>DATDAE010000160.1:0-4158 GCA_036525565.1 Candidatus Altimarinota bacterium | reverse complement strand
TGACTCCATCTCTTTCGCCTCTTCCGCATTTATAAACCATCGCACCATCCGTTCTCCAAAAGCATCATTCAAACCATAAGAAAATGTATTTTCATTTCTTCGAGTGGTATTAATATAGACTTTTTTGATATCTTTACGCTGGCTTAAAATACGTTTGAGGGCGAAGTAATGATAAGGCATACGCCCTCCGCCAACAGAGAGATTGATGACTTTTTTGCCGGATCGTGACTCAATCGCCAAAGGATTCACGGCCAAAGCGACTGAAGTACCTAAAACCAATTCATCTGGATAGTCTTTACGGTAGTGATTGATGATGTCTGTTTTCGTTTGCCAAACCACTCTTTCTTCGTGATAAGAAGCATGCATAACTGCGAGCTTGAATCCGGTAAGGCTGCTCACGATAATTAAAACAAGAAGGAAAGCCGTCCAGAAATAAGATTTATAATCTGTCATATTTAGAAATTGAAGTAGAGAAATTCAGAAGCTTTGTGCATAGACATGAGAGCTGCCACCAACATAGAAATAGTCACCAACGCAAATAAAGGCGACGGTTTAAATCGTTTCATGAATTTTTCAGCATCACTCGTAGAACCCCAGAGAATTGGAAGAGCCACCACAAGACTCCCCAAGAGAAAAGGAAGACCATAAAAAATCCATGAATGATCAAAAGGCTGTGTCAAAATCGGCATCCAGGCGCCTATACTTTCGGGCCAGGTAAACAAAGCCCCGCTTGGTGGGGCTGTTGCCAAGCCAAACATAGCCCTGAGAACTTGCAAAGCTTGTTCAAAGCTCGTAGCCCGAAAAAAGACCCATCCAATATTTACAAAATTAAAGGTGATAAACCAAGCCAAGGGCTTGGGCAACTCGCCACCAACCGATTTCCAAGCTCGATGAATCCACATAGCGAGCCCATGCATCACCCCCCAAAACACAAAGGTCCATCCGGCTCCATGCCAAAGTCCACTTACAAAGAAGACGAGGAAAATATTGCGATACGTTTTCCATTCGCCCCCACGACTACCGCCTAATGGGATGTAAATGTAATCCTTCAAGAAACGTGAAAGCGTGATATGCCAACGCGCCCAAAAATCCTGGATAGAAAGCGCTAAATACGGCTGATTAAAATTAAATGGCAACTTAATATTGAAAAACAATGCCGACCCAATGGCCATATCGGTATAACCACTAAAATCAAAATAAAGCTGCATCGTATAACTCAAGGAAGTCCTCCAGGCCTCCATAGTCCCCAAGGCGGCCGCTTGTGCAAAGCCTTCATTGGCCCAGATGGCAAAACTATCGGCAATGATGACTTTCTTAAAAATCCCAAGCGCAAAAATAGAAAGTCCAAGCGCAAAATTCTGATAATTAATGTGATGCAGCACTTTCGAGGCAAACTGTGGCATCATTTCCTTGTGATGCACGATGGGACCGGCGATAAGCTGTGGGAAGAACGTCACAAAAACCAGATAATTGAGAAAACTTCGATCCGCCACCTCCCCCTTTGCGCAATCCACTAGATAGGCAATTTGTTGAAAGGTGAAAAAACTAATCGCCAAAGGCAGGATTATGTTGAGTGGCTCAAAATGAGTTTTGGCCAGAGTATTTACGGTTCCCAAAAAGAAATCAGCATATTTATAATACCCTAAAAGCCCGAGATTGAACACCATCCCCACCCCCAAAAGCAGACGTCTGTAGCTAACTTCTTTCTTTTTCGGTCGTTTTTTTGGCTTTGGAAATTGTAATGAGAGCCCGTAATTACACAAAATTGAGGCACTAATAAGCCACAAATAAGAAATCTCCCAGTATGCATAAAAATAAAGTGAAGCGATCGCAATCCATACTTTGTGCCAGTTTTTATCCGGGAAGACGTAACCAAGGATATAAAAACCTGCCAGTACAATCGGGAAAAAGAGGAACAAGTAGGGGAAGGAATTAAATAGCATTTAGACGCTCAATAAAAATTACATAAAATCCGTTCATTATACAGCATTTTAGGTCTTCAATCCAGTAAAATGTGTGAAAAAATAACTCAGGAAAGTATTGCTGAAAAACCAAAAGCCTCCTACCAAGCAAAATCAACCGTCTCATACGTCCCTTCTGGGTCTTGATCATTGATAATATAATCCACAAAATATTCATTAAAAACCTTAGATCCAAAGGTATTTACGTGATACGTGTCCCAAAAGAATGCATCGGGTAAAACCAAAATCTTATCATTCACTTTGTCTTTACTAAATTCGGAAAGCATTATCTCAAGTCCATCCATAGCGAGTCTTGGGGCTTCGTTGGTAGCTCTCGCTTGCGGGATGGGCCCAAAAAAGAATTCATAGTCTATCCCATGGGCCTCCAGTAATGCCACGATTTTTGAAGCATAAAACCTACCAATATCATTCGTTTCCCCATGAATACTCCATCGAGTATTAGTATCAAAGGGAAAGCCTTCATTGGTAAGAATATTTTCAAAAGAATAATATGGCACGGAGTCTTCCACTTCCGTCCCATAAGGTCCAAATAAAAAATAGCCCTTATTGGCTCGAAGCGTACGAGCCATAATATGATGAGCCGATTCTTTGAAGTAGTCCCTAAGATGAAAATCACGCAAAAGATTGATATCCCTATAGAAATATTTTGACCCCATGAATCTAGTATCTTTATACATCTCAATAGTTCCAGGAATCAGTGTTTCCATTTCTTTGGCCTCCTGAGCAGTCGTAAACCAACGCAGCATTCTTTCACCAAAAGAGCCTCCAGGGGTATAGCAGATATCATCTTCATTGAGCCTGGCGGTCGTGAGATAAACTTTTTTGATATCTTTTCGCTGACTCAATATACGTTTAAGCGCATAATAATGGTAAGCCATTTGAGCCGATCCGGCAGATAAATTCATCACACGCTTACCAGAAAGTGACTCTATCACCGGGGGGTTAATCGCCAAAGCCATAGAGGTTCCCAGTACTAACTCATCAGGATAATCTGATTTATAATCATTAATGATTTTGGTTTTGGTTTGCCAAACAACTCTTTCTTCATCGTATAAATAATGCATTATGACTAATTTACCACCCCAAAAAATGATCATGGCCGCCATAAAAAGGCATAAGACAGTAAGGAAGTAAGCTTTGGGGGACAATGTCATACGAAGATTAAAATAATCCGGACATTGTATCATATTTCATGGGATCAATCGAGTGAAAAACTTAAAAAAATTTGTCAGGGGATCCTTTACCGCTTACGCTCCATCTGAAACATGAAAAACATCTCCATACAAATTCCGGCCGAAAAATCTAAATCCTACAACATCTCCTTTTTCCAAGATCATCAATCTTTGGGGGAAGCGCTCAAACCCTATCTCAAATCTAACTACCTAGTGGTTACCGATCAAAACGTGGTTCATCATCATTTTGATTTTTTCCAAGACTTTGGCGAAAACCTCTTGATCCTTGAGCCTGGAGAAGCCACCAAACGACTCGAAACTATCAAGAAAATACTCGATAAAGGGTTCGAATTAGGACTAAATCGCGACAGTCGCATGATCGCCATAGGCGGCGGTGTAGTGGGAGATCTGACCGGCTTTGCCGCGAGCCTCTTTATGCGAGGCATTGAAGTCATTCAAGTCCCTACAACCTTGCTCTCTATGGTCGATAGTTCGATCGGAGGAAAAACTGGCGTTGATAACGAGTATGGCAAAAACTTGGTCGGAAGTTTCCATCAACCATCCGCGGTCTTGATAGATACGAGCTTTTTGGACACACTTCAGCCCATAGAAATCAAAAACGGACTGGGCGAGATGGTCAAACACGGGATTTTGGGATCAGAGGAACATTTCAAACACCTGGAACAAATATCCAATATCAAATATCCAATATCAGATATCATTCCATTCATACCCGAAAGCCTAGAGGTAAAGCGAAAGATAATACAAGCCGATGAAAAAGAATCCGGCATCCGGGGCCACCTCAATCTTGGTCATACCTACGGTCACGCCATCGAACATCTATCTCAGTACAAAATCCCGCATGGACAAGCTGTGGCCATGGGCTGTGTTTTGGCGGGAGAAAAAGCCTTGCAAATAGGCTGGATCGACGAGGAAACATGTGAACGCATCCAACAAATTTTCCAAAATTTTGGTATCGAAACCGCCCCTCCTTATACGGAAGA
>DATDAE010000159.1:0-19713 GCA_036525565.1 Candidatus Altimarinota bacterium | reverse complement strand
AACAAGCCCTACCAACTTCCAGAAATGTTTATTGAGAAAAGAAATCATATATTTATGTATACGTTTCCCGATTGTATCAAATTTCTTTCTTTTTTGCAAAAGTATATTAACTTATACTTTTACTTGAGATTCTGAAACTTCAACATTTGTCCAATATAGTAGAGCATAAACAACTGAAGGACGCCTGAAAGGTCATCTTTAAAGTTGCCAATTTGTTCGCTAATTTCTTCGACATTCGGCATGAGTTTGTGAATGGTTTCGTGAAGTTTCCGTCCTTCTATAGAACCTTTGAAGACACATTTTTGTTTAGAGAGGTCTTCGCTCATGTCATGTTCGATTTCAAGTCCTCCCAAATCGTGAAGCGCTTCAAGAAAGGGGTCTACATTGACCGAGTTATCAAACTCAAGACCCAATTTGAGCTCAAATTTTTCCGAAGGATCTCCATGATTTTTGATTTTTCGATCAGGGTGAAATCGGATGATGACATCGGCAAATTTCTTTTGAGGATCGATATATTTATCAGAATCTTTTCTCCGTTGTTCGAGTTGTTGGAGCACTTTGGTCTTGGTATAACCGCGTTCTTTCATATCACGAGATATTTTCCAGTGTTTTCGGAGGTCTTCGTGGGGATCAAGGAAAATTTTGAGATCAATAACTTGTCTCATTTTTTCAAGATAGAAAGGATGAAGCCCATTGAAAAATATGAATTTACGCGTATCCACTCTTTGGGGGTTGGTAAATTTCCCACTGTGATGATCGTATTCTACTCGATAGATTTCTTGTCCTTTTTTGAGCATGATGGCATGTTCAAGATCCGTGTGGAGATTATTTGAAGTCGGATTGAGATGGGTTTGGGTTTGCCAATTTTGATGGCCTCGCTCCCATTTATGAGCGCCATCACCATTGATACACAGGGCGTGATCTTTGTGAAATTGACTCAAGAGATCCTCTACAACCGTACTTTTACCAGCGCCAGAATCACCGCCTATCCCGATAAGAAACGGAATATCCTGAAATCGGTATTCTGAATTTGAAGCGATTCCCATTTTATAAGCCCAGAGAATGGTCGTGAGCATAGAAACCACGAGGGTGGTGAAGGCCAAGTTCTGCACAATATGAGACTGATAGTCATTGAAGAACGTCGGATTAACTGAGAATTCTGAAATACTAGGGATCAGGTGGTAGAAACTGGAGAAAAAATCGGAATCCTTTTGAAGGATAAAAAAGGCAAAATAGGCGATATTGAGCAACCAAAAGGCAAATCTAGGGGCGCTTTTGTATTTGGCGTAGAAATAAACCAAAAAAGGAATAGACCAATAAAACCATCCGGCCATGGGAGGGGCGAGGATCACGACAAGCGAGAAAACCATACCTAAATAAAGGAGAAAGAAATCTCGGGAAATTCGGTTTTTGGAATAGAAGGTGAAAAAGGCGAGTGCGGAGACTGCAAAGAGTATTAAAACGCCTAGATCATTATAATTGTAGCTGGCTTCGAGATTAAAGAATTTGGCCGCTTCACTGGTCTGCATAACCATTTGTTGGAATCCTACAGAGCCAATATAGGGCATGAAAAGCGCCGCCACTGAAAGACCAAATATCCCACAGTATCCCCATAATCTTGGGAAAGATTCTTTCTTGATATAGGTGTATCCCAAGAAAAATGGAAAAGCTAGGATGAGGTGTGATTTAGCCGCTACACCAATACCCAAAACGAGAAAGGCCAAGAAATAACGTTTATGACACATGGCCAAAATAGCTCCGAAAAGGATGGCCGTCGGGATCACGTCCAGTTGTCCGTAGAAGTACGAAATATAAAACAAGATTGGAGAACACCAGTAGAGTTTCACGACTTTTTGGCTGTTGGCGGGAACAAAGTAAAGTAAGCTCACTAAAATCGATAAATCCGCCAAAAGGAGCGGGAGTTTGACGCCTATCATTTTTATAAACGTCACATCCATGTAGGCAAATGGGGCATAAAATACACCCATAACCCAAAGCATCGTGGTGGGGTATGGGAAAGCCGTTACATTTTGCGTATAAAACTGATTATAAGGGTTTGCGAACCCATTTTTCACAAAACTATCTAGAAACGGCAGGAAGCTATGGGTGAGATATTGCCCAGAAAAGAGTCCGGCTACTACGATTTTAGCCACTAAACCCCCCCAGAATAAAGGGCTTTTGGAAACTTGTTTGAGCGTGTTTAGGACAGATGTCATCAAAGGCTTAAATTGAAAAATCCGACTATTGTACCAGAAAAAGCCGCTTTCTTCAATATAATTGGCTTGTTTATCTGTATAAATATTTTCTTTTATACTTCACGGGGAATAAGGCCCCTCTTGTTGGATTTATGAACCTAAACTCGTTATGATATTCTGGAAACGAATATAAAATTTATAGCTTATGTCTTTGCTTACCAAACTCACCTCAAAGCACTTCCGCCGATTTGTAGTCACGGGAATACTCAGCACCATCCTCAACTACGGTGTTTTTTATGGACTTTATAGGGGGTTGGAATGGGGTTATCTGATCGCGGCCGCGATGGGATATATCGTGGGGCTTATTTTTGGGTATTTTCTCAATAAATTTTGGACGTTTGAGGTCAAAACTGTGCCGCATTTCCGAGAGATTATGGGCTATGTCATGGTTTATTTGATATCCTTGGTGGTTTCACTGCTTTTTTTGCATGTTGCGGTGGAGTATGGAGATTTGGACCCAAGGCTTGCAAACGTACTAGCGATTGTGATTTCAACTATTCTCAACTTTGTGGGGCTGAAGTGGTTTGTTTTTAAAGCAAAAGCCGATCATGCTTAAAGATTTTGTGGAAACGAGTCTGCAGTTTAGTAGCCCGCTGCATGTCCAAGGCGGTGGTGGGAATACTTCGCTGAAGCTCTCTGAAGAAACCATGATCATCAAAGCTTCGGGGACTTTTTTGGAAGAGATGACGGAGCTTCGACCTGGGGTGAAACTAGATATCCAATGTATCGAAGAGGCTTTGAAAAGTGGGGATTTCACGCAGGTCACCCAAGAACGAGAAGATGCGCTCAATACGATCATTGATGCGCATACGGATCATACTTTTTTCCCAGACAAAAAGGCTTCTATTGAGACTTCTGTTCACGCTATAATCCCTCGGAAATATGTGTTTCATACCCATTTTGTCTATAGCAATGTTTTTGCGACCGCGGTGGAGGGATGGGAGGTGCTGTCGTCAATCTGGGGGCAAGATATAGGCCTCATCCCCTATACTTCCCCTGGGCTTGGGCTCACGCTCGAAATCTGGAAACAGTATCCAGATCGTGAGAGTATTCCACAAATACTCATCTTTGAAAGCCATGGGATTGTTTTTTCGGCGGACTCTTTGGAGGCCATACAAGCTTTGTATACCTCGACGCAGGAGCTACTCACTTCGTATTTATCTGACAAAGGGCTTGAGCCTTTCGCGTGTGAAGCGCTTGAGCAGAACCAAGGGATTTGGTCACCGGGTTATCATCTAAAGGGGCTTTTGGAAGGACAAACAGTCGTCCAACATCTGTTTCCTGATTCGGTGGTGTTTGGCCAAAATATAGAGGCGGAAGTAGATGAAGTGGGTATCGTTTTCTCTGGAGATTCGATCCGTAAAAATAAAACCATCTGGGAAAACCTGTCTTCTATGAATTATCTGCGTTATGCCCATGAGAAATTGGGATGGACGTCGAAATTTTTGTCGAAATCCCAGGAAGCTTATATCCTAGATATGGGCCGAGAAAAGTATCGTATTAATCTCAATAAATAAATATTATGAAAGTTCTTATTCCGATGAATGGCATGGGGAACCGCTATATTGCAGCGGGGTATAAAGATCCGAAACCTTTGATCAAAGTCTCTGGAAAACCCATGATTGAGCATGTATGCGACCTATTTCCTGGGGAAACCGATTTTACCTTTTTGTGTAATACTCAGCACTTGGAAACGACCAAGATGCAGGAAGTTTTAGAGTCGATTCGTCCAGGATGCAAGATCATAGCCGTGCCGTATCGACAAAAAGGCCCCGTTCCGGTCGTACTTGAAGCGGAAGCAAAAGAACCTTTTATCGATGATGGGGAGCCGTATGTCTTGAGCTATTGTGATTTCGGAGGGCAGTGGGATTATGCGGGCTTTAAAAAGAAAATGTTGGAGGAGCACTACGATGGGGCGATTCCTTCTTATACCGGGTTTCATCCTCATCTAGTCCATCCCGGGGTTTATGGGGGTTGTCAGGTGGACGGAAACCGGGACCTTATCGAAATCAAAGAAAAACATAGTTGGACGGAAGATAAAACGCTTAGCTGGCATTCGGCGGGGATTTATTATTTTGGTTCGGGCGCTTTGATGCGAGAGTATTGTCAAAGATGTACGGAAGAAGTAGAGGGGATCAATGGGGAACACTATATGTCGATGCCGTATTATCTAATGGCAAAAGAGCGCAAGAAAGTGCATGTATATCCGATGGAGAAATTTTTCCAGTGGGGCACCCCTCAAGATCTGGAAGAGTATGAGTATTGGGAGGAAATCTTTGCAAACTGAGTAACTGGCGCTTTATTTGAATCACGGATAAAATATGCTTGGACTTAAGAACTTTAGAATTAGTTCTTTCGTTCTCAAGTTCCTAAGTTATCAAGTTCTTAAGTTTACTTATGTTCACCGACCTCCTGACGCACGAATATTTCTGGCTTTCCTTTCTGCCAGTGGTATGTCTTTCGGGAGGATTTTGGTTGCTGTATTTTGACCGATTGGACTCAAAAAATGAGCCGCTTTATCTCTTATTCATAGCCCTTTTAGCGGGCGCGTTTTCGGCGGTAATTTTCGTCTGGATTTTTCAGCGTTTTGTGGAGAGCAATCTCTCTCTTCTCGTGCTGAGTGAAGAGTTTTGTAAGGCGGTGTGTGCGGTTTTGGCCATGGAATTGGTGAAAGCGCGATTTGAGACCATCTCGCAGGGTATCATGTACGGTTTTGCGGTGGGGCTTGGTTTTGCGGTGGTGGAAGATTTGGTCTATTTGATGAGGATTTACGAGTCTGTACAATTTGATCCGGCCTTTTGGATCGTTTTTCAAGGACGGTTTTGGTCTTCGACCTTGGTGCATGGTCTGACGATGGCTTTCTTTGGGCTTTATTATAGTGCGGCGTATCTTTCGCCGACGGTAAATAAAGGCGGCCATGAATCGCCCCTCAAGGTGCTTTTTGCGCCTATGAGTTTCCAGGCTTTGTGGCAAGTGCTCACGCTGCATGTGACGAGGATGCATCTTTTATTGCATAATCATAAAGATCTCCAGGGACACCTTTCTCGGAGCGTTATTTCCGAAGGGTTTGTGATGGCTTTCTTCGTACATTTGATTTTTAATCTGATCTTGAGCTATTCCATGCCAGCGTTGGCTTTTTTGTTTGGGGTGGGAGGGCTTTGGTTTTTGGGGTATAAAAGTAAGAAACTTTGATTTATCATGTCATGCTGAACTTGTTTCAGCATCTTGAATTATAATTTATAAGCTTAAAACTTGTAGAGCAAGACCCTGAAATAAATTCAGGGTGACATTTGAGTTTTATCCAGATCAATTTATAATTTCCTAGAATACTAAATACTAATATGCAGATACTCATTCCGATGGCGGGACAAGGTTCCCGATTTGCCAAAGAAGGCTACACTCTTCCCAAACCTCTGATCCTGGTAGACGAGAAGCCTATGATACAGCAAGTGGTGGAATATTTACCCGAAGGCGATCGTCACATTTTTGTATTGCGGGAGGAACATGTGAAGGAGTTAGGGATTGATAAGTCTATCGCGGAGATTTTTCCGGGATGTGAGACGGTGATCGATCCAGATCCTATTGGTCAGGCGACCAGTTGTATGGCGGCCAAGGATCTTTTAGATCCAGAAGACTCACTCTTGATCGGAGCGTGTGACAATGGACAATTATGGGATAAACAAAAGTGGCAAAACTTACTCGACAGCGATTTGGATGCGGTGCTTTTCACCTTTCGGCATAATGCCACGGTGTCTTGGAATCCGAAAGCTTATGGTTGGGTGGCGCTAGACGAGAATGGGGCATTTGATCATATGTCGGTGAAAGTGCCGATTTCGGAAAACCCTCTAAAAGATCATGCGGTGGTGGGGACGTTTTGGTTTCGGAAAGCCCAATATTTCCTCGATGCCACGGAGGCTATGGTGAAGGCGGATGACAAAATTAATGGTGAATTTTATGTCGATAAAGTCTTTGATCATTGTAAGGCTTTAGGGCAAAAAGTAGGGGTCTTTGAAGTGGATAAATATATTTGTTGGGGAACGCCCAATGATTTGAAAACGTATAATTATTGGAAAGAAGTCTTTACCACATGAAACACCCCAAACTCTCGATTGTCGTGCCTTGCTACAACGAAGCGCAAAATATTCCTATTATTTTGAACCGATTTGAAAAATGTCTCCTCAACAATGATTTTGAATTGATCTTGGTCAATGATGGTTCCAAAGACGGTTCTAGTGCTGTTTTTACCGCGGAAATGGCAGCACGGAAACACCCGCAAATCAGAGTGGTGGATTATGAAAAAAATAAAGGCTACGGCGGCGCTATCATGACCGGGCTTCGTGAGGCCAAGGGTGAATATCTCTCTTGGACGCATGCCGATAGTCAGACCGACCCGATGGATATCGAACGAGGGTTTGAGATTTTTCAGTATAGCAAAAATCCGAAAAAGCTTTTTGTGAAAGGGACCCGCGTGGGACGTAAACTGGGGGACGTGCTTTTTACTTTTGGGATGTCGGCAATTGCTACGGTGGTGCTGCTAAAGCCTCTTTTTGACGTAAACGCACAACCAAAAATGTTTCACAGATCCTTTTTCGAACGTGTCGAAAAAAAGGCGCCGAGTGATTTTTCTTTAGATTTATATTTTCTCTATTTAGCCAAAAAATTTGGATTGAAGGTCAAGTCTTTTCCCGTCTTGTTTCTCGATAGGCGGTTTGGAGAGTCGGCGTGGGCTTTTTCTTTTTCGAGTAAATTCAAGACCATTTGTCGTACGATCAAATATATTTTTGCCCTGCGAACAGCCGTTCGGACGATCAAGTAATAACATGATTTGGAGTCTTGTTGAAAAGGCTTTTTTATGGTATAATTAACAGATTTATTGCTCGAAAAACAAAAACCTCATGCTCAACCTCCCCTCGGTTCCCCCTTCTGTGAGTAGATTACTCAGAAAACCGATCATCTATGGGGGGCTTATTTTTATGGCCTTTTGGATTTTGGCACACCTCAATAATGGTTTATATGAATTTCTGTGGGGTGATAATTTGGTTCAGTTTCTTCCGGGGATGGTGCATAATGGCCGCGAGTTATTTGCGGGCAATGTGCCACTGCTCAATTTCCATCAGTTTGATGGTTATGAATCTTTTAAGACCGGGTACTATGGCGTTTTATATGCGCCGACTTATATAGCTTATGCCATAGCGCATTTTGTTTTTCGGAATGACTTTTTATTGATTGAGATTTTGTCCTTGTTTCACTATGTGATGGGACTGACGGGGTTTTATCTTTTACTGAGGCGATTTACTCAATACCGTTTTTTGGTTTTTTTGAGTGCTTTGTCTTATGTGTTTTCGGCCGTGTATATAAACTATGGAACCGAATGGTGGTATGCGCTTTTGTCTATGGCCTATATGCCCTGGATAACGTATTTTATCATCGATCTCTTGGATGGGATTAATCGAGACAAAGAAAAGACCAAGCCGACTTGGTTGTCTGCGCTTTGCCTAGGGTTGATGCTTTTGCTTTTAGCTTTGGGGGGTAATGCTCAGATTACTTTTTATGTTTATCTTTATGAAGCGCTTTTTGCCTTGCTCTACTTTATCCCCTCGATGAACAAGATTCGTTGGAAATCGTTGATAGGATTTGTTTGGTTGATGCCTTTTCTGGTATTAGCGTTTTCGGTCGTACTGCTCTTTGCTGATTATGCTACAGAATCGGCCTCAAGGGCTTTGGCACCAATCAATGATCCTCAGTATATGATAGGTATAAAGCTACAGTTATCTGAAATATTGCAATTTTTCATGATTACCGAGTACAATCATTCTTTTGATCTGGCTGATCTTAGGATGTTTGTTCGTTATCAGACTGGGTTTTTAGTCCCTCTGGGGCTTTTCAATGGAGGAGGCTTTCTTTTGTTTGTTCTTTTACTGCCTTTTACCTACTTTTTACGTCGGATAAAAACAACCAAACCTTTAAGATCGTTATTCTGGGTTGTTTTTGTATTGGCTTTACTAGCCATGATTATGGCTGTCGCTCCGAAAGGACTCTACCAATTCTTAGCCCGATTTGATGTCTTGAGCCAGATGCAACACGCCTTCAAGCACTTTTTTCAGGCGACGTTCTTTATCTGTTTTCTGGGGGGGGTGTATTTGATCAAGTTGATTGAGGCGGCAAAGCCCAATTGGAGAAAGTGGATTGTAGGATGTTTAGCGGTTGGTAGTTTTGGAGTATTAGCGGTCAATATTCATATTATTACAGATTCTACTATCTGGGCTTTTTCTCATGAACCACTACCCCTAAGGCCACATCCCGGGGTCCAATCTCAAGAAAAAATGGCTACGGTGGGATTCGATGAAAAGGAGATTTATAATCCTGATAATGTGGTTTGTACTCAAGGGGGAGGTTATCAATGCGCGAGTCTGTTTGATTGGCATGTCTACGGAGGTTATGAACCTTTGATGAGCGAAGTGCAAAATAGTTTTCTCAATGGCGTCGCCTCAAATCGTTATGATGGAGCTTATGGAGGGATAACCGATGGACTTTATGAGATCATGTCTTGGCATGGCTACTGCACTTTGTTGGTCAATAAAGACGTGTATCCTGATCCGAAGTCTGTAGCGGATATTTTGCATCTGGATAATCCAGACCTGTATTCGGTGTCTAGTTTAGAAGAGCAAACGTATATTTTTCGAAATCATACCTGTACCGCCGCTGATATCAGATCTGGATCGGTGGGCGATATTCGCTACCACGGAGAGGGGGTCGATGTAGCGCTTGAAAATGTGACAGAAGATACGAAGTTACACTTGAAAGTGTATAAACATGATGAGTACAGAGCTTATGATCAACATGGGAAGAGACTCGTCATCGGGGAGCCGGAACACTGGCAGACGATGGGCATAGAAATCCCTACCGGAACTACCCAGATCAAGGTGCGTTATCATGCGCCGAAGCTAAAATGGCTGTTTTGGTTTAGCTTAATCCTCTTTCCTTTGACCCTTTACATACTGGGTTGTGTCTTTAAACTTTGGAAAGTGGTGGGAGTGGCGTCATGGCAGGCTCGACTCGAAACATGGAGAAAAGAACGAGAGGTTCGGTCGGTGCTCAAGCAAATCAAAGATCAAGGTTTAACCATTGATGAAGTCCTGTCTCCTACGAAAAAAGCTCCAAAGCGTAAAAAAAATATTAAAAAATAAAATGGCATGATTAAAGTTATGCACCGTATCAATACGGTTGAAGCGCTCCAGAAAATCCCTCATGAATATGGGGTAGAGATCGATATCCGGGCGCACGAAAATGGCGAGCGAAAGCTCATCCTCAATCATGAGCCCTTCGAAGGAGGGGAAGATTTTGAGGATTTCTTGAAAGCCTATCAGCATGCTTTCATCATTCTCAATATCAAGGAAGCCGGGATCGAATCGGAAGTATTGTCGCTTTGTGCGAAATATGGAGTAAAAGATTATTTTCTTTTAGATGTTGAGTTTCCCTATATTTACCGGTCGTCGCGCGTGGGGAATCGCTCTATCGCGATCCGTTATTCCGAAGATGAGCCGATCGAGCAGGCCCTCAAATACAAAGATAAAGTTGATTGGGTTTGGATTGATACCAATACCCAGCTTCCTTTGGATCCTGAGATTATAGAGCAACTCAAGGGATTCAAGACGGCTTTGGTTTGTCCTGAGCGTTGGGGACGGCCGGAGGATATTCCGGTTTATATCGAGCAGATGAAATCGCTCAATTTTAAACCCGATCTAGTCATGACGGCCGCGAAGTTTGTGGACCAGTGGAATTTTTAATGGAAAAATTTGGCATCACATTGATTGATAAAAAAACTAATACTGTCCTCCTCCAGCTTGACTAGAGGATCCAGGTTTTTTTAAGTCTAGATCCTCGGATCTGGGTCCGAGGATGACAAGAAGGGGACGTTTTCTTTTTAAATTTTTTATATATGCCTCTATAATTTAAAAGATGCATTCTAAAGGTTTTCTCGTCGATATTGATGGGGTTTTCTTCCCCAGTGAAGAAGCAAAAGTAAGCCACTATGATCTTGTAGCTCAAGAAGTCTGTGATGAATTTGGGTATGTGTATGCGGATTTTCCGCCGCACCCCAGAGGGCGGCCGACGTCAGAGACTTTGGGTGAATGGGTTGAGGAGGCTTCGGGAGATGAAAAAGAAATCCGAGCCGATTTGGTCAAAGGCTTCAAACCTCGATACAAGAAGGCCAAAGAAAATATTTATGATACGATAGAGCCGTACGCCGAGGCGCAAGAATTCATTGAAGGCTTGATGACAAAAGGTCCGGTGTGCCTCGTAACCACGGTGGAAAAATTATTTGTGGGTAAATTAGCGGCTCGATACGATTGGTTTGCGAAAGCGGCCGCTCATTTGGTGGCGCATGGGGATTTTGAAAAAGGAAAACCCAATCCAGAGCCCTATCTGATGGCCGCTCGGAAAATAGGACTTGATCCCGTACTTTGCTTTGCGGTGGAGGATTCTGGTACGGGGGTTTGCTCGGCTTTAGCGGCGGGGGTGGGGCAGGTTTTCCATATCCACAAATGGCAAGATATTCCAGATGATTTGAAACCTCAGGTGACACAAATCACGGATCTGCGAGACATCTTCTCTTATTTATAAATCCAAGCGATAGTCCAATGCATTATTTAGAACGACTGAAACCTTATAAAGGCCTGATAGCAGGGATACTGATTTTCATGGCACTTTGGGTGTTGGCGCATCGTCATGCGGGTTTTTATGAGTGGTTTTTTGGGGATGGATTGGTGCAGTTTTTCCCAGGGATTGTACACAATGGACGCGAATTTTTCTCGGGCCATATCCCGATGGTCAATTATCATCAATTTTTGGGCTATGAGTCGCTTTTGACGGGGTATTATGGAGGATTTTATCTGCCGACCTATCTGAGTTATGGGGTGGCCCATTTCATCTTTGGGAACGATTTTCTCACGATGGAATGTCTGATGTTCTTTCACTACCTGATGGGGCTTACGGGTTTTTATGTGCTCCTCAAACAGTATACGAGAGGCCAATTCCTCCCCTTTTTGAGTGCCATTTCCTACGTGTTTTCCGCGATCTATCTTAATTATGCTACAGAATGGTGGTACGCTTTATTACCTATGGCTTTTCTGCCCTGGATTACATATTTTTTATTACGAATTATAAAAGGGTTTGTGGCAGAACATTATGATATTCACCAACTCAAAAAAGAAATGGTGCTCTTGGGTTTGTTCTTTGTAGTTTTGGTTTGCGGAGGTAATAGTCACTTCACCTTATTTACGATTTTTTATACGGCATTACTGGCTTTGTTTTTGGTTCTGGTACGTTTTCGTTCGATGCGATGGTCACGCTTTCGTAAAAGTTGGCGATTGATTTTTAGCCTCATCTTTTGTGCCTTATTGCTTTTTTATCTTGCAGAACAAGGGCAAATGGGGATACATAAACAAGTTCAAAACTTTTGGCAGTATATGATAGGTATCAAATTGGATTTCAGTATTTGGAAATTCTTTCTGACTCCTTTGTTTGATCACGGTCAGGCCTTCTCAGGGAAATTGTTGGACAATAGGGGACTCCCTTTTGAAACGGCTTATCTGGCGCCAATAGGTATCTTTAATGGGGTTGGGGTGCTGCTTTTGATCCTTTTTATAGTTTCAAAAAAATGGTGGCCCAATTGCGAATCATTGCGTAAGGCCGAACTTGATATGAGAAGTTTTTTATTGGTTGGGATTCTGGGGCTTTTCTTGGCATTGGGACTTCCCTTTGTCTATAAAATTCTGGCCCATATAGATCCATTGAGTCGACTTTTCCATGTTTTCAAGCATTATTTCTTCTCTGCTTTTTATCTGTCTTTTGCGGGAGGAGTGATGATGATTTTGTTTTTGGATTATCTTCCTTGGAAAGGCAAGAAACTGGTGCGCTACGGGATGATTGGTTTGTCTATTGTGGTGCTCTTTTTTCATGTCAATGTGATCACCGAAATCACGAGTTGGCTTTTTGATAGATCGCCACGCCCCTTTGAAATCATCCAGGATCTCCCCATGGAAAGGACCTATGTGACGGTTGGTACAGATCGATATAAGGAAGATGGGCAGGAGCTTTGTGCCGTGGCTGGAGCTTATAGCTGTGCGAGCTTGATGGGGAGTTATTATTACGGAGGTTATGAGCCACTGTTACCATTGCCCTACAAAGATGTTTTTCATGGAGGTCTTTTTTCTTTTGAAAGTACGTATACTGGGGTGAATCAAAAACTTCACAAAAGACTTCGTGCGATGGGAGTTTGTGACTATATTGTGACAAAGGGGTATGGGCCACCCCAAGCTTTGGCTCGGAATTGGGGGCGTGATATCACGGATTTTCAAGTGAACGAAAGCTTCGCTAAAGAATTCTATCTCCTACAAGACACCGATTGCCAAGGGACTTACACCGAAGTAGGGCAAATTGAATCTTTGGTTCGACATGGGCAAGGGATCGATATTGAGCTGAGAGGGATAGATCAGGATACGGTGCTACACTTGAAACAGTATTATTTGGATCGATATCGTTTCCTGTCTCAGGATGGAGTGCCTCTAGAATTTACGGTGGATGAGGACTATCGTATGATGGATATTGTTTTGCCAAAAGGTACGACTTCGATTCATGTGGTCTATCATCACCCAGTTTTGCAGTGGATTTTCTATCTTTCACTTTTATCTTTTATGGTTTTAGGTTGGACAATGGGATCTTATTTCTATGATGAATACAGACGAGCCCTTCCTCATGAAAAAGCTTAAAATCCATTTCAAAGATGTGGGAATTGTCTCTTTGGGGATAGGGATTTTCTTGTTTTTTTGGATCTGGACTCATCAGCAGAATGGATGGTACGAGTTTGTGCTGGGAGACAGTTTGGTGCAGATGCTACCAGGGATGGTGCACAATGGTCGTGAGTTTTTTTCGGGTTCTATTCCGTTTCTTAACTATCATCATTTTCTTGGATATGAGTCGCTTCTCACAGGCTATTATGGAGGGTTTTACCCGCTTACCTATTTATCCTATGGGGTTAGTCATTATATCTTGGGCAATGATTTTTGGTTGCTGGAGGTGATGGCCTTTTTTCATATGGTGGTGGGTTTGGTGGGGTTTTATCTGCTTTTGAGACAATACACGAACGGTCGTGTAATTCCTTTCATGTCAGCCCTTTCTTATGTGTTTTCCGGGATTTATCTCAATCTTGGGACTGATTGGTGGTTTGCTTTAGCGGCCATGGCTTATTTGCCTTGGCTCACGTATGGGATTATCAGGTTTTTGGAGGATAGGACGAAGCGCTGCCTTGGTCGTCTACTTTTGGTTCTAGCCTTGATCACGAGTGTTGGACATCTGCAGATGACCGTTTACGCGATACTTTATGCTTTGTGTTTTGGCATTGTGTATAGGTTTGCAAATCCTCTTAAAGGACCTGGGTTGAATGCCAAATCCTGGTGGTGGGCTGGGAGTTTGCTGCTTTTTATTATCATGCTCAATGGGAGTCTCTTTGGGTTTACGAGGGACGCGATCACCAAACAAGGTGATTCTAATGCTGGATATATGCGTGGTATTCATTTGAGTAGTCGTTCGGGTTTGGCAAATTTCTTATTGCCACCGATAGGTGATAATCATGATTTCTCTCGTACAAACCCCGAAACCCTTGAGATCCGTTGGCAGAGTCAATGGCTCTCGCCTTTGAGCTTTTTTAATGGGCTTGGGGTGCTGGGGTTGATCGTTTTATGGGCGCTCGTGTTTTACCAGAAAATAGTGCTGAGTCGTCGAGACAAATATTTATTAGGTGCTTTGGTTTTGGTTTCAGCGGTGGGACTCGTCATGGCGTATGGTTACTACCCACTGTATATTTGGTTGGCGAAAATGCCCCTCTTTTCCAAGCTGCGTCATGCCGCAAAACACTATGTTTTTGCTAGTTTCTATCTGTCTTTTTTGGGAGGTTTTGTGATGATCAAACTTTGGGAATTTATAAAAATTTTTCGATGGAAAAGAGGGGTCGCGGTGGTGATGTTGGGTTTGAGTTTCTGGGCCTTGGCCTTTCAAATACAAAGCATTACGCGAGCGACTTCTTGGTTTTTTAGTAATGAAGTCTTGCCTTTGAAGGGGGCTGAGACTTTGCCCAAAGAGGATCTTTATGTGTTTGTGGGGATCGATAATCCTCGATATCCGGGGAATGTGCTTTGTGGGGCGGGAGGATATCTGTGTGCGAGTTTGTGGGGGACGTACAGTTATGGAGGCTATGAGACGCTTTTGCCAAAAGGGTATGAGACCTCGTTTGGGGCTTTAGCTTCATCTAGACAGGGGAGTTATAAAACCCTTGATCAAGCTCAATATCTTGACCTGAGATCAAAAGGGGTTTGTCATTTTATGGTTAATCAAGCTTATCAAACACCAGAAGCGCTTATCGCGTCTTGGGGGGGGAATCTCGAAAGCTATCAGATTGATGCGGCTTTTTCTGAAGGATATTACCACCTTCAGGATCTAGATTGTCTGAAGATGCGAGATGCGGATTCTATCATAGCTTCCAAATCCTACTATGGGGGAGGGGCGGACTTCCATCTTTATGAGAGAGCATCGGCGGTAGTTTTTACGCCGCCAATTTATTATCTAGATCGATATCGAGTCTCCGATCAGGATGGAGTGTCGCTTAAAAATACTTATGAAAATGGCCGTTGGATCATAGAAGTGCCGGTTGATACAGAGGTGATTTCTGTTCGGTATAGTCACCCTTGGGTCCGGCTTTTGTGGATTTGGTCTTGGGTGGTGTTTCTGGGATGGTTTGGAGGTTTTGTGCGAAACTTCAAAAAGCTTTGATATAAGACGCTGTTGCCTTATAATATTCTCAAAACAAAAATCCAAAATATCTCGATGCCTCCTTCCCGTAAAAAACGAGCGCAAAGCTCGCCACCGAAAGTTTTTTTCAAAACACTGCTAGCCAAGCTATCAGTTGTAACCCGCCATATGACCTGGCCGGGATTTTTGATGGCGGGGCTTTTTTTAGTGGGGGCGTTTTATCGGTTTCGATATGCCAGTACTTTTATGACGGAGTATGATGATCTTGGGACCATCGCTCTCAATATCAGTGGTCATCAGTATTTGATCAATCCTTACCAATACTTTCATAATATTGCGGCTGGTTGGACCTATCCTCCTGGGCAATTTTTTATCTTCTCGCTTTTGTTTATCCCTTTTGCGGATGTCAGCATCGAAGGAGGAAAACTGATAGCCGGGGATATGGATTTTCAGGCGATGCACACCGTGGCGCGTCTGTTTGTGGGGGCCTGTAGTGTGGCCAATATTGTATTGATGTGGTGGATTTTACGGAGCTATTTTGATCGTGGGCGGGCAAGTGTATCTACGCTTTTGTGTATGGCGCTCCTTTGTCTCTCCTTTTTCCATATTGCGTATTCTTATCATACAGGGCCTTATGTGCCGGCCTTGACGGCTATGCTACTCATGATCGTGATGGCTTGGAATAGTACGTACAAGACCCCAAAGTGGATTGCATTTTTTGTGATAACGGCCGTTTTGACGCACTTTAATTATCTGATTTTTATCATGCTACCGGGATTGATCATAAGTGTGATTTATGAGGTCTGGCGCCGAGAGGGGACGATGGTTTTTATCAAGCAGCACCTTTTTCGTAAGATCGTGGGAAGCCTGCTTTTCTTACTACTTGTGGCGCATCTATTTGTGGTGTCCTTTCTTTTTAAAAGTACGGTTTATCTCAAAAGTAACCGAGGTATGCACAGTGAGCATTTGTTTAAGGATGGTATTGGCGAAGCTTTCGTGAATTTTTGGAAGGATTTGTATGGGATTTTCCATAATATTTTTGATGTTTCCTACAACCTCGTGCCTCAGCTAGAATATATCTTTTATGTACCGATTTTTGTCTTAATCTTGATAGGTGTTGGTGTTGGGATATGGCGTATTATTTCGGCTCGTGGAGAGAAAGGGAAGGATCAAAAAAATCTCGTAACGCTGTTCTTACTCTTATTTGCTTTGACGTGGCTGATCTTGCATGGCTTTCGAAAGCTGCCATTTCAGGAGACCAGGCATCTTATCTTTTGGACGCCCTTTTATTTGGTCTTCCTCAAGTTGGGGGTGGATGCTGTGATTGATCGATGGTTCAAAACTTCTCAAACCGCTTATTTAGAATGGATCTTGATTCCCGTGGTGCTCTTTGGACTTACCTCAAATTTGTATTTTACCGAAAGACAGGCTTACTTTAGTTTTGATGAGATAAAAGCTTTGGTAGAGCAATATAATCCCGCTACCATGGGGATGGATCTAGCGACACTTCATACCTTGATGCTTAACAAGCATTTTCCAGATATTTATATCAATCCTCAAGTAGGTGAGGACTTTGCCGATCCCAATGGTATGCCCAATTGGCCAGGATTTTCGGAGCGACCGTATATGTACATAGGGCAAAGTGAGCCACTCTCACCGGTCTTTATCCAAAAACTTAAGGACGCGTATGGTAAGGAACTCGTTTATGAGTCCGTGGAAGCCCCCGAAAAGGATGTCTATATTTCTCCGAACAACACGCCTTTAAATTCTTGTCGTAATGCCAAATATATTTATGTCTTTGAATAAAATTATACATGTTTAAGATTCCTCGAATTAAAGCGATTATCTCCAGAATACAGACCTCAGAATTACTGTGGCCGATCTTGGTGTTTCTTTTGTTCTGGGGTTTAATGCATATTCACAGTGGGATTTATGAGTTTTCCTTGGGTGATAACCTCGTGCAGTTCTTTCCGGGTATGATGCATAACGGACGTGAATTTTTTTCCGGATACGTCCCACTCCTCAATTATCATCATTTCCTGGGTTATGAATCCCTTTTGACGGGCTATTATGGAGGTTTCTATGTCCCCACTTATGGGGCTTACTTTATAGCGCATTATGTGCTGGGCAATGATTTTGCTTTGCTGGGGATTTTGGCTTTTTATCATTATATTGTCGCCTTCGTGGGGCTTTATCTTTTGTTGCGGAGATTTTTAGGTCATAAAGTTTTTTGTTGTGTGGTGGCGTTGGGATATGTGTTTGCGGCTAAATATATCAACTATGCCGCTGAATGGTGGTATGTGCTCGTACCTATGGCTTATCTGCCATGGATTACGTACTTTTCGCTGCAAGTGATGGATCGCCTCCATGAGGTGTATTTCAATCGCAAGAAGATGCTCATCGAAGTCGTGCTTTTATCACTGCTTTTGAGTACGATGGCTTTTGCTGGGAATAGTCAGCTCACACTCATGGTTTACGTCTATGGAGCGCTTTTTGCGTTTCTGTATTTCTTGGTCAAGGTGCATAAGTTGGTTTGGAAAAGGTTGGTATATTTGCTGCTCATCGTACCGTTGGTCATCTTTGGGATTACCGCGATGCTCTTGTGTGGGGAGTATGTAAAAGAATCAGATTCCAAAAGAGGACACAAAAGCGTAGATTACATGATCGGTAATAAGTTAGATATTCATGACGCTACGAAATATTTCGTGATGGCGCCCTTTAATCATAAGATTGATTTTTCGGTTTCGACCTATGAGACGGCACACGAGCGGTTTAAGCCTCTTGCTTTTTGGCCAGTGGGCTTTGTCAGTGGGGCGGGGGCGATTTTATTTCTCTTGTGTTTGCCTTGGTGTTTCCTGATGGTTATCGGGAAATTTTGGAAACTTGATGATCGGAAAAGAGTCATTATTGTCGCCTTTGTGATTGCGGCGTTCATACTATTGATGGCGTGTGGTTATAGGCCGATATACGAAATATTGGCGCGCTCGGAGAAGCTCAGTAAGCTCGCGCATGCTCACAAAAACTACTTTGTGGATATCTTTTATATTGCGCTTTTTTCCGGACTTTTCTTGGGAGCGTTCCTCGAAAACATCCCGGAGAAAACCCGTAAATTTGGATATCGTGTGGTCATCATGCTGAGTATTTTTACCACCGTGGTCAATATTGTGGTGGTCACCCAGATCACTCAGTGGAATTTCACTAATGAGCCTGTGCCCATTATACCAAATCCAAATTTACCAAAAGAGAAACGCATGATTCATGTAGGAGATTTCTTTGAATACCAACCTGGCAAGAGGGTCTGCGGTGAATATATGGGATTTCTGTGTGCGAGTCTTTTTGATTATCAAGCTTTTGGAGGTTATGAACCCTTATTGCCGATGACCCATAGTATAGCCCTCAATAATATAGCGGGTCGAACTGATGCTGGATATGGAGATCTACCATATGGTCTTTATGAAATTCTCAAATCTTTTGGAGTTTGTAATGTTGTGGGGCGGTATGCCTCTCGGTCACCGGAGGATCTCGTCAGAGAAATGCGTATAGCCGAAGGTCGCTCCGTGGTATCAGAAATCTCCGAAGAGTCTTACTTGGTCGAAGATTTGGATTGTTATGAATACAAAAGCGATCGAGGTTCGGTCACCAAGAGAGCCTATCATGGTGATCGCATGGTCTTTGATCTACAAGGGGTCGATGAAGATACTACGCTGCACATCAAAAATTATATCCTGCCTCAGTACAGAGCGTATGACCAGAAAGGGAAACGTCTAGAAATGATCGCCACCGAGGGCCTTGGAGGATCCATCATTGGTCGTGATATGATAGATGTTGCGATCCCGGCGGGTACTACGAGAGTAACCGTGCGTTTCCATAAACCGTTTGTGAAATTGCTTTTCTGGATGGCTTTCTTGACCTACGGAGTAGGTGTCTATGGGTTTTGGTATTATTTCATCGGAAGTAGTCCTCGTCCGGTGGCTCCCAAACCACGAAAAGTAAAAAAAGTGTCTCAAAAATCAATAAAATCAATGCCTAGGTCACCATTTTGGAAGCCACTCTTGGCTCGCCTAAGAGCGATCCCAAGAGCCCTTGGGAATCCTTGGAGAGGTTTGATCAGACCCCCACGAAAACCCTACACTAAGGCTGAAATGATCAGAATACTCAAAGAGTTTGAAGCCTTGGAGGCGAAAAAAAGAGCCAGCAAAAGAAAGAAGACAGTTGTGGCGAAAGCGCCGGCCAAAACAAAGCCTAAGGCGAAACCTAAAACGACCGTAAAAACGGCTTCTAAGCCGGTGAAAACCAAGAAGGTAGCACCCCCGGAAAAGAGGCCAAACAAGAAAGCGCCGGCGACCAAAAAAGCAAAACCAAAGGCCGTCACGGTGAAAAAGAAATCGAAATAGGGAATTGATTTGCCAAGCGGTCTAAAAATTCTTATATTCCCCTCGCTCTTTTTGCGATTTTTGTTTGGATAAACACACGAGTACGGCGAGTGCCGTGCGAGTGAGAGGAGATCACGTTTGAAGCTTTTATGTTTCAAATGCGCGAGTAGAGCGGGTGCTCTACGAGCGAGAGGAGGAGATGATGGAGAGAGCGACGTTTGGCTCGAAGAGACAAACAGAGCAAACGAAGTCATCGACGACGACTCCCGGGTAGCTCA
>DATDAE010000158.1:0-7800 GCA_036525565.1 Candidatus Altimarinota bacterium | reverse complement strand
AAAAGACTCTCCCTCGTCGTAGAAGCCCTTAACCATACTCCTCGTAAATGCCTCAACTACAAAACCCCTCATCAAGTTTTCTTTTCTAACTCTTAATCACTCTACTCATCCCCTCTGTTGCATTTGCCCCTTTAATTTAGCCCCAAAAAAAGTAAAAAACTTCTACCTTGAATCAGCCAAATGTCAATACGAGCCTATCTAATTTTCTATTGCCCTGGTCCCACGGTCTCAAGCAACATTTTAAACTCTTTCAAATACTGTCCGATCAAAGGAAAGTCCACCATATACGAAAGCAACCAGATGAGGACCGCCACCACCACCGTCATACCAATGATAATCCCCAAGCCTTTAGCCATTCCAGCTACAAAATTGGTCAAAAATATTTTTCGTTTAGACCCTAAATAACGCACAAAATCATTGAACCCAATCCCCTCAAAAGTCCTAAGAAGACGCTTCATCTCTGCATCTAAGGATCTGAGTTCTTGTAATTCGTCTTTCGAGAAACCTTGTCTTTTTGGAGGCATGTTGGAAGAATTTTAACGTAGGCAGATTCAAATAACAAATAACAAATATCAGAGTGACTGCCTCAAAACTTCTAGATCTACCATCGGTATATCATATTTGGCTGATAATTTTTCGAGATACGCACGATCCGCTTTATAGCCTGCCTCATCTAAAATTTCACAAAGCGCTACAACCGGCTTTTTACCAACTTTTTCAGCCAGCACGACACCGGCCTCAGTATGCCCGAATCTTATCTCTGGGTCCAAGGCTAAAAGTGGAAAGGTATGTCCAGGGAAAGTCATCAAATCGGATGTAGCCTCCTCATCGCAAAGCAATTTGATCGCCTCACATCGGTCAGGTGCACTCACCCCAGTGGTAGCTTTATCCTTGACATCAAAGCCCACGCCCATTTGTGTATTATGAGGGCTGGTATTAGCCCCCACCATAAGCTTAAGTCCAAACTGATCAAAAACATTGTTCGAACAAGCGACCGTTATCATACCTTTCCCGTAGGTCAGCATGAGATTTATTTTTTCGGGGGTAATATACTCTCCCAAACACACAAAGTCTCCTTCATGTTCCCGAAATTCATCCCAGATGATGATAAATTCTCCTTTTGAAAAACGATCGAGTAGTTTTTTGTCCATTCAGGGTTATGATAGTAAGTCTCGCATCTCTATAGCGGTATGCGCATATTCGGCTCCTAGATTTTTTCTCGCTATGGCCAAGGCTTCATTGGGACAAGCGAGCACCCCCTGGACCACGGGTTTCCCGAGTTTCAACGCCACCCGCCCAAGCCCGTCTCGACAGCTACTTGTGACCCACTCATAGTGATCTGATTCGCCTTTTATCACGCATCCCAAAGCAATAGCCACCTCATATTTCAAAGGATCTTTGAGCATGAGCTCTTGTATGGCAATGGGTAGTTCCACCGCCCCTGGAACCTCAAAAAGATCAAAAGATTCTTTTTTATTGTTCAAAAATTGTATACAAGAATCTTGAAGGCCTTTGATAACTTCGCCGGTTTTGTCGAATCTGGAGGAAACAATGAGTATCATGAACTAAGGGATAAGTATTAGGTATTGAGTATTTTTTGGTTCTTCGGTTCTTAGGTTCTTTGCGCTTACGACAGCTGAGTCACGGCTTTTCGCAGCGCGCCTTTAATCACTTCGCTGAGAGCCGGATGAATATAAATCATCGCAAGACACTGTTCCACTGTCGCCCCCAAAGTCATCTGCGCGATGAGACTGTGAATAATGTCTGATGATTTTTGTCCAATGATATGCGCTCCCAGAATTTTATGAGTTTTTTTATCTACCAAGATTTTGACGAGCCCCTCATCCTTCATCGCCGATCCCATCCCCGTTTTTGAATATTCATGGGTCACCGCAATATAATCTATCGGTTCTTGGGTTCTTTGGTTCTCTTTTTTGATCTCTTGTTCCGTCATACCAACGCCTGCAATCTGTGGATGGGTAAAAACTGCATGTGGCATGGGTGGATACTGGATGGCGGTTTTTTTGTCCGCAAAAAAGAGCTGCTCCATCAGATACTCGGCTTCAAAATTAACCGAATGACGAAAGAGATAATGTCCCACCACATCGCCTATCGCGTAAACGCCTTCACAGTCAGTCTGCAAATGTTGATCAACTTTAATAAAACCTTTTTTATCAGTTTTCACGCCCGTTTTATCCAAGTTTAATCTATCTGAATTAGGCACAATTCCAGTCGCCACCAGTAGTGCATCCCCCACAAAAGTCTGTCCACCTTTTTTACTATGCACAAAAAACTGTCCATATTTATATTCGATATGATCCGGCTCTACACCTTTATAAACTTTGTTTTCTGAACAAAACTTTTGATCAAAAATGCCTTGAATAGTTTCGTCTTCCCCTTTGAGCATAGAACTCCGCACTAGATATTCGGTCTCCACCCCAAGACTGTGATAGAAGTGCCCCAGTTCGAGCGCAATATAGCCGCCTCCAATCACGATCAGTTTCTTGGGTTTTTTCGTGAGTCGCAAGGCTTCTGTACTGGTGAGATAGGGCGTCCCCTCTAGCCCTGGGATCTGGGGAATGAGTGGTCGAGAGCCCGTGGCAACCAGAATCACATCGGCCGTTAGTTTTTCTCCATTGACTTCGATCTCCTTCTTTCCACTAAAGGTGGCTTCCCCTTGATAAAAATCAACGCTTTCGCTTTTTTTATACCAATCTTCCATATCCTTGGAATGACCATCCACATGCGCGCTGACTTCCTGGATATAACGATCCCAATCAAAACTAAAATCAGGATTCTGAAGCTCTACATAAAAATGCTTGAGCCTTTGCAACTCTTGCATTTTGTCAGCGAGATGGATCAACCTTTTCGAAGGAATACACCCTCGGTTTAAGCAAGTTCCCCCCATAGCGCCTTTCTCTATCATGGCGACTTTTTTCCCTAATTGTGCTGCCGGGGTGAGCTTACTCCCTCCCCCAGAGCCGATAATGATCAAATCGTAATGTTTCATAATACAAGGACGATACTACTTCTAAAATATGGAAATGAAAAACTTTTTCCCCTACACTACTCCCTGTTATCTGATATTTGCTATTTGTTATTTGATCCCCATGACCTTTCTTCCCGAAAACATTTTCCTCAAGATTATTGCTGGCGATATCCCGTCCGAAAAAATCTACGAGTCAGAGACCGTTCTGGCTTTCAAAGATATTCGTCCCAAAGCCGCACATCATATCTTGATCATCCCTAAAAAAGAAATCACCACCCTGATGGATGCCCAAGACGAAGACGCCCAACTCCTAGGACAGCTCCTGCTCGCCGCCAACCAAGTCGCTCAAAAATTGGGCCTAGAAGGCTATAAAATCCACGTCAACGTAGGCGAAAAAGGTGGCCAAGTCGTCCCCCATCTTCACCTCCACATTTTGAGTCCCGACTACCAATCTACTATCGGATAATTATGATGTTGTTGTGAAAACTAAACTTTTGGTTCTTGGGTTCTTGGGTTCTTTGGTTCTTTTTGGAACCTGGATCGCTTTGCCCTTGCCTCCTGAACACATAGCCCCTTCTTGGACTTTTTACGACCGCCATGGAGAGATTCTTTTCACCGAAAACATTGTCCAAACCCAAATCACGCAGATCCCAGAAGATCTCAAAACCATGCTCGTAGCGGTAGAAGACCAAAACTTCTCAAAGCATTTTGGAGTAGATTTCGTGGCCCTACTGCGGGCTACCTACCAAAACCTATCACAAAAAGAAGTCGTTTCAGGCGCTTCCACCATCACCATGCAACTGGCCAGACTCAAATATCTACCGCAAGCCAAACGCAACCTGTGGTACAAAATCAAACAAGTTTTGTATGCGTTTAAATTAGAATGGCACCTCCCCAAAGAAACGATTCTCGAAGAACATTTACAACGGATTTATTTTGGGAATGGAACCACAGGAATAGCCCAAGCCTCTCAGCGCTATTTTTCAAAAACACCGCAACAATTATCCCTTGGAGAAAAAGCCCTTCTCCTTGGCATCATCCCCAATCCTTCGGCCTTTAATCCCATCGCTCATCCAGAGATTTCAGATATTCGAAAAAGACTCGTACTCGATCGCCTCAAGGATGAAAAAATAATCGATCAAGATAACTACCAGTTCTGGAAAAATGAACCGATCAAAATTAGTCCAGAAATAAATCATGAAATCATTGCCCCTCATTTTGTCTTTTGGGTCAAGGATCAACTATCCCATGTCCCATACACCACATCCCACATCCCCAAAGAAATACACGTCCACACCACGCTCGATAAATCGCTCTACCAAGCCAACCTTCATATAGCCCATCAAGAAATCACCCAACGCCTCAAGGATAAAAACCTGCACAGTAGTGGTGTAGTGATCTTGGATAACGCTTCTGGGAATATTTTGACGATGATTGGTTCTATCAATTTTTTTGATAAAGACCGAGATGGGGCCGTCAACATGTCCACCGCGAAAAGACAAAGCGGATCCATCCTCAAGCCGTTTCTGTATGCTTTAGCCTTGGAAAAAGGCTGGTCACCCTTGAGCGAAATCATTGATGAACCTTTGGGATACCAAACCAAGGAGGGCCAATACAATCCTCGCAATTTTTATGCCCATCAATTTTATGGGCGGGTTCGTATGCGAGAAGCCTTGGTCAATTCTTATAACCTCTCAGCCGTATATCTCTTCAATCATCTGGGCGTAGAAGCTTTTGAAAAAATACTCAACGCCCTCCATTTGGATATAAATATTGCCGAAAACCAATTGGGCCTTGGGAGTATTTTAGGATCCGGCGAGGTAAGCCTTCTCAACTTGACGAACGCTTATCGGACTTTCCCCAACCATGGTCAATTTTCTCCTTATCAATTTGTGACAAAGGTCACCGACCAAGAGCGAAATCCCTTAATATTTAATACATACCCCTTATCCCAGGCTCCTCTCTTCTCTCCCTCTACCTCTGACTGGATCACGCATGCTCTGAGTGATAACCAGGCTCGATATAAACTCTTTGGACAAAACAATATCCTCGAAATTGATCGACCAGCCTCCGCCAAAACAGGTACCAGTCAAGAATTCAAAGACAACTGGGTCGTGGGTTCTACGCCACAATACACCATAGGTGTTTGGGTTGGTAATCCCGATGGATCTCCCCTACACACGAGTTCAGGGATCGAAGGCGCCGGTCCTATTTGGAATAAAATCATGAGAAAAACTCATCAAGATATCGCCGAAAAAAACTTCTCGTACACTTCTAAAAGAATCCCCCTTTCTATCTGTCGGAGACCGTATCTGGACGAGGCAGACTGCGCTGAGAAGTACCAAGATTTCGTGCTTGATTCAGAGCTCCATAATTTCACTAAAACTAAACGTCCCCCCCTGCGCATCAGTTTTCCCTCCGATGGCGATATCTTCCATCCTCAAACACAGCTCCTCCTCCAAGCCATCAATACCCCTGCGGCGGAGGTGCAATTTTATCTGGACGGCCAAAAAACAGACACTTTTATCCCCCATCTCTCAAAAGGCCCACACACCATTTGGGTGGAAAGCGAGCATGAACAAAGTGAGGTTATTACCATCTTCCGAGAGTAACTTGATCAAACTAATATTTTGGAGTAGATTCGCTCTACTTCCTCAAACAAAAAAATGAAAAAATCGCTGCTGATACTTTGTCTCTTGGGATCTTTGGCACTCACGCTTTCGGGCTGTACTAAAGAAAAAGTCGTCCTACTCAACCCACCTGAAAACGCGGCTCAGCAAAACAT
Source organism: Candidatus Altimarinota bacterium (assembly GCA_036525565.1). Classification (GTDB taxonomy): domain Bacteria; phylum Patescibacteriota; class Gracilibacteria; order UBA4473; family UBA4473; genus DATDAE01. The sequence continues at coordinate 2,026 of DATDAE010000158.1, read as the reverse complement.
GGCACAGATCAAATTTAGCGGAGAGGTTGATCAAGATTCAGTTTTACAAAGTGCGATAGCTTTTGCTCCAGACGCAACCCCCAAAGGATATTTCACTTGGAAGGACTCCATGACACTGGAATATTTTTTGGAAAATCCTGATGACGTGAAAGCTTTTTCTATTATTTTTCAAAAACCTATCAAAGATAAATCTGGGACGATCATTGAAGCGCCTACTAAGATCGATTTTTTCACGCAATCGAAAAACACCAAGCTTCTTTTCCAAGTACCACAGGACAAAGACCAAAACATACAAGGCAAAGCGCCTATCACCCTGATGTGGTCAACGCCGGTTTTCAATCTTCAGAATGCCGCTGACACAAAGGCCCTGCTCGGAAAAAATATCACCCTCACCCCTGCCATAGAAGGATCTTGGCAGATGTTGGGAAGCACCGGGCTCCTTTTCGAGCCTTTCGAAGCCTGGAAGCCTTCTAACCAATACCAAGTATCGGTTTCCCAAAACCTAGGCGTAGAACCCGTATCTTTTAGTTTCACAACGCCAAAATTAGAAATAACCAATATCGAGGCACAGGATTTGATCGAGAAAAAAGGGCTAGACGTATACTTTAATCAAGAAGTGGATCTGGCGAAAATACAAGCATCCTTGACGCTCAGTCCGTCCATTGGCTTTGATCTTTCCTATGGAGAAGAAACCATTTGGGAAGACGGCGAACCGATCAAGAAAACCAGTAAAAAAATAATTCACCTCACCCCTCGCACCACGTGGACACCGCAAGAAAGCTATACCCTCTCGCTTTCTCCAGGCGCTTATAGTCTTTCAGGGCTACTCCCTTGTGAAGCCCAAAAACAAACCTTCACCACCATTGATAGCTTTGGGGTCGATCGGTTTGAACCACCTTGGAGTGTCTTTGGCCCCATAAGTCTCAATTTTTCCCATCCCGTAAAAGCCACAGACTTATTGGCTTCCCTTGTAATCAAACCAGGACTTGAAAAAGAAAAATGGGCTGAATACGTCAAAGCCTTCAATTTTCAGGATGATTATGAGAGTCGATGGTTCTCCCTGCCTCCGCTCGAAAATGAGACTTGGAAAGCCGGCGAAGATTACCAAATCACCATCAGTAAAAACCTAGCAGACACTTATGGTCGAAGCTTAGGTACTGATTTCACCGAGACCTTCACGACAAGCTACCCCAACCAAGTCACACCATTTTTCCTTCCTACGTTCGAAAGTGTGATAGACAAAACCGCCCAGATAAAACCATCCTTTAAATATTCCGGCAACGTGGAATCTGTAGATATAGAATTTAAAAAACTATTCCCAGGTTCCGCGGAATGGTTTTCCAATGAATTTCTCACGCCAAGCCCGAACCAAATGAGTTTCTGGGATTTGGATCTGAGAAAAACCTTCCCGAAAATACTAGACGACAATGGCGATATTGGCGTTGGAAAATATGAGATCAATTTCACCTTTAATATTACAGGACAAAATTATCCTTCTCGTTGGGGCACCTCTTTTTATGCTTCTGATTTTGGCGTCCTCCTCAAAAGCTTCACCGAAAACCGAATCGAATTTTCGGCCATCGATTTTGAGGGACAACCCATAGTCGGGAAAGGTGCTCTCATGGGGTACGATTATGAAGGCAAACAAGTTTACAAAGACAATGATACAGAGTTTCCCACCACCGAAAAAAATCTAAATCATGTCAATGATTTCCTGATTCAGATCGGAGATCAATCCGGTATCGGTTCTCGTAATTTCCAAAGAAAAATCAATCCCTACGACGGCAAGCTCAACTTTAGTCCCTGGGAATATGAAACCCTCTATAAAGGGGTTGTAATAACTGATCGTCCACTCTTTAGTCCTGGGCAAAAGGTCTATCTCAAATCACTTTTCCGAGAAAAGAACCTCTCTGGAAAAGTATTCCCACTCAAATCGGCCAAAGATTTATCTAAAGCCTACCGTATAGAGATTCAAGATCCATTTTGGAAAACTATTGGAGAATTCAAAGGCACTTCCCTTGATGGA
>DATDAE010000157.1:0-3085 GCA_036525565.1 Candidatus Altimarinota bacterium | reverse complement strand
TGCGCATCGCCGTGCGATCATCTTCGATTATTTTTAAGTGTTCGATAATAGGCTCAAAAACCGTTGGGGGCACCGAAAAATAAAACACTTCTTGTAATGGGGTTTTATCTGGTACTTTCTGGCTCCCCGCCATAATCTCATCTCTAAATTTTGCATAATTTTGAAAGCTTTCTGAATTATCATAGGCCCCCTGAAAATACCAAACATGAGATAGGATCTCTGCAAGCACGCCTTCTCGTCGGTCGTCCCAACTCCCTTCAAAAGCCTTTCTAACGGCTTGTGCAAACTCCTCACGAAAAGCTTCCTCGGTAATACTACTACGGCTATAGCCGATAATCGCAAAATCAGACCGAAATCTTCTTTGCTCCGCGAGCTCAAAGAGCGATGGGAAAATCTTGAGTTTCGCCAAATCCCCCGAAGCCCCAAATATGGTGAAAACAAAAGGCGCTTCAATTCTCCGTATTTCGCTATTAACCTTAATTTGAGTATTCATTTTTAATTATTTTTATACCAATCCGTGTGGAACGTTCCTTCGCGATCAGTTCTCTGATAAGTGTGGGCTCCAAAAATATCACGCAGCCCTTGTATAAAATTAGCCGAGCCTTTTTCTGATTTCAAAAGCTTCCAATGATTGTAAGCGCCTGAAAGAGAAAAACTTGGGATGCCTAATTCGGCAAACTTGACCATAGTTTGAGAAGTCCCTGGACCAAGATCCTCAAGATAAGATTGCATATTTTCACTTTGAAACAACTTCATCACATCATTGTCAGACGCCTTTAAATCCTTTTGAAAATACCTCAGATGTTCAGCCTGGATGATACATCCCCCTTGCCAAATACGACAAACTTCCGCCATATCGATATCCCAATCTCGCTCTTTGGAAGCTTTTTCGATCAACCAAAGTCCTTCAAGATAAGCCACTATAACCCCTGAGATAAGGGCGTCTTCCATAGATTTTACAACTTCATCTGAAATACCTTCATGATGCCCAGAAGATGGTCCTTTTTCATAAAGTTTAAAATGATGCCGATCCGCAGAAATCACTCTGGCCTCGACCGCTCCCGATATCGCTGGGATAGCCACTCCATACTCAAAAGCTTCGGTGACCGTCCATCGTCCAGTCCCCTTTTGCCCAGCGGTGTCCAAGATCCTATCAATAAGGTAATTTTTATCCCCTGATATTTGTGGTTGATCATCTTCCTTCTTGAGTAACCAAGTACCAATCTCAAAAAGAAAAGACTTGGAAGCCCCTGCTTGATACTTTTCAAAAATAGTACCGATCTCTCCCGCAGAAAGTCCGTACCCATCCCGGAAAAAGGCGTAAGCTTCGGCCATCATCTGCATGATGGCGTACTCGATACCGTTATGAACCATCTTCACAAAATGCCCGGCTCCATCCGAACCCATTCGAGCCGCACAGCTCCCGCCATCAAAATCTTTAGCAGCCGCAAGTTGCATCATCGGACGGATATGTTCCCACGCATGCTCCGAACCACCAATCATCATCGAGGGACCATTGAGCGCTCCTTTTTCGCCCCCACTCACCCCCATCCCCACAAAGTGGAGGCCAGCCTGATTTAGTTTTTTTTCACGGGCAATCGTATTGTGGTACAAGGCATTGCCTCCATCGATCACAATGTCATCTTTTTCTAGTAGTGGGATCAAACTATCAATCACCGCGTCGATGGCCGGCCCGGCTTTGACCATGATCAAAATTCTCCGTGGTGTCTTGAGACTATTCACAAAACCTTCTAAGGTTTCCTGCCCCACCAAAGACTCTTCTGGAAATGCATCGACAAAGTCCTGCATCGTTTGGGTCGTCCGATTATAAACCGAAACTTGAAAATTCCGCGCAAAGTTACGAGCGATATTTTGTCCCATCACCGCCAACCCAATCACCCCAATATCAGATTTATCAGACATCTAAAAAATGTATTAAGTATCAAGTATTAAGTATTAAACTTTTCGTCAGGTATTATAAAGAATTCCTAATCCATTAACAAAACAGAATACATAATACACACTACAAAAAAACTCGTATGGCCTTAGTCCTTTATTTGTACCGCTCCCAGTTGAAACAATAGTTCTCCCCCGCTTCTAGAAATTGTTTGTGAGAAACATCAATGATCTCCATCGCTTCGTCTGTATTGAGTACAGGGCAAACCATATTCATATCTTGGGGACTGATAGTTTTTTCGGTGTCCAGTAAGCCCGACCTGACCCAATCTACGAGCTGCTTCCAAGTCGCCCCAATCGGGATGATCGGAATATGACAAATATGTCCTACTTGGATGAGTTGCCAGGTATAGAAAAGCTCCAAGCACGTTCCAATACCTCCAGGCATGACCACTACGACATTGGAAAGACGCATAAACTCATCGAGACGATTGGAAAATTTATCAAAGTGTTGATGGACATCGAGTGAATTATTGTGTGTAGCCTCCCAAGGCAATCGTATCGTGAGTCCAAATGATTGAGTTTTTCCTGAATCATTACCGGCTTTATGTCCTTCATTGGCCGCTTTCATAATCCCAGGCCCTCCACCGGTAACCACGCCGATATTTTTTTCGGCCAAAGCTTTCGCAAAATCATAAGTCATTTGATACCGAGGATCATCCGGCTGCGTTCTAGCAGAACCAAAGATACTGACACGAAACTGACCCGTGCGTTCGAACTGCTCGAGTTGCTCGGGGCTGGTGATTTCAATTTCTTGAGGCATGGAGATCGTTTATTTTTATTGGTAATTATAACATATAATAGGACATAAATGAAGTGCCAATTGTCATGCTGAACTTGTTTCAGCATCTTGAACATTTTTAAAATATTTAAACTTGCCCACAAGACCCTAAAATAAATTCAAGGGTGACAAATAATTAATTACTTGATGTAGATAAATACTCCCTTGTGAGGACTTTCCCTCGCTCAACGCCTGGTTGATCAAAAGCATCAATATCCAAAAACTCTCCCAAAAAAGCCGTCGCCCCTTGGAGTAAGAAAAATAGTTCTCCCAAGGTTCGAGCCTCAACTCCATCAATCTGGATCGTCACACTATCTCGTCCTAGTTCTTCGAGACTTGCGGCGGTAG
>DATDAE010000156.1:0-2540 GCA_036525565.1 Candidatus Altimarinota bacterium | reverse complement strand
TCGATTTCCCCCCCACCCAAGCAGACCTTCCCTTCTAGATCATAAAAGACGATTGATTGTCCGGGAGTGATGGCACGCTGTGGTTCTTGAAATTCAACTTGGCAACTTGAGAGCTTAAGAACTTGAGAACTTTGGGATTCGTTCCTTAGTTCCTGACTTCCTAAATTCCTAAGTTTTACGCTACACCGCTGAAACTCTTGTCGATATCTGACCTTGCAGAGGGCTTCGAAATCTCGAGAAGGCGTAGCGGTGATCCAGTTGAGTTTGGAAACCAGGAGTTCGCTTTTAAAAAGTTTGGGGTTGTCGGCCTCTTGGCAGACGACGAGCTGGTTGTTCTCTAGATCTTTTTCGAGCAAAAACCAAGGGGCTTCATCGTAGCCTTTGACACCTCCGATATTGAGATTTTTTCGTTGGCCAAGGGTATAAAAACTCAGGCCAATGTGTTTTCCCACGATTTCGCCTTTCTCGGTCACGATATCACCAGGGCTTTGATGGATATATTTTTTGAGAAATTCCATATAATCCCGCTCCCCTATAAAACAAATGCCAGTAGAATCTTTTTTATTGGCATTTTTAAAACCAGCCACTTGAGCAATCTGTCTTACTTCGGATTTTGGGAGATCCTGAAGTGGAAAGATCGTTTGAGCCAAGGCTTCTTGAGTGATAGCGTACAAAAAATAAGTTTGATCTTTTTCTGCGTCATGGGGGACTTGGAGTTCCCATTTTTTGAGAGATTCATTCCAACCTTTGGCTGCATAATGTCCCGTAGCGATGAAATCAGCCTCTAGCGCATGTGCGTGTGCGAGAAAGGCTTTGAATTTTACGTATTTATTACAAAGGATATCGGGGTTGGGGGTTCTGAATTTGCGATGTTCTTCTAAAAAATACTCAAAAACATCATCCCAATATTCTTGTGCAAAATTGACTGTGTAGAAGGGGATACCAAGTCGGGCAGCCACGTTGCGAGCATCGATGGCATCGACGGCGGCAGGGCAGTGGGGATCGTCTTTGTCGTCCCAGTTTTTCATAAAGAGGCCGATGACTTCGTAGCCTTGGTCGATCAAGAGCTTGGCGCAGACACTACTGTCTACTCCACCTGAGAGTCCGACGACCACACGTTTTTTCTTCATACTTAAAGGTAATACTAATTTCTTGGGTCCAGAGCAACACAAACTCTATTGTGTTTTCTTTTTCCGTCGCCTCAGATGAGCTTTGCCAAAAAATATTTTAAACTCTTTTTTTAAACCCCCTTTTTTGAGGAAAAAGGGGGCCAAAAACCTTCGTTCGCGGTTTGGAAATTTTGAAAAAACAATACCTCGAAATCTAAAATCGTCTTCTTGGTGCACCAAACATTGAAGGGCGAACCTCTATCGAGGGTGGACGATTTTTATGATTTCTTCGGCAAGTTTTTTATCGCAAAATTTCCAAAAGGCTCACCCTTAAAAGAGGATTTTTTAGTTTTACCTTTAGAGTTTGTTTACACAAAGAAAACCACCACACTTGAAGCTACAAATACTAGGAGAATGATCCCACAAAGGATTTTGAAGAAGAGTTGTTTTTTTACTTTCATAGTTTTTTAGAAAAATTAATTTTGCATGGCGGCCGATACTTTGGCCGGGATTATGACGGTGTTTTGATATTGCCAACCTGGCTCAAGCGTCGAGACGACACATCCAGCCTTACCCTCGGCTTGCATCATGACCTCATGAGCATTGGTGTCGAGCGGGTCGCCAGCGGTTGGTTCTATTTTTTGTAGACCAGATTGTGTGAGACTGGTGAAAAATTTATCAATGACGGCCTTGATGTTGGCGTCACTGGTATGCGTGGCTCCAAGTTGTAATTCGAGAAAACTGGGAATCGTGTGTTTGAGGAAGGTGCATACCGCAATACTTCCCCAAGAGGCCCTGTTTTCGGCTTCACGTCGCTGGTGATTTTGAAGATCCGCGAGCGCTCTGAGTCGGGCACTATTGGATTCTTCTAATCGGAGTTGAGCGGTTTCGAGTAATTGTTCCAGTTCGAGTACTTTTTGTTCGAGAGGGGAGGGGGTGTTATCTTTTTTTGAAGGCATCTAGAAATCTAAATTAAGCAGGATTGGCCGAAGGAAGCGCTTCACAGACTTTTCCATCTTTGTCTCCATCAAGACCATGAATATCATTTTCTTTGCCACCACATTTTTCAAATAAATCTTGAGCGTCTTCTTGATATTCAAAATTAGAACAATTGAGTTTTTCTTTTTTGCAGTCATCGCCTATGAGCCAGGTTCCATTTTCGGTTTGTTCTACTTTTGATTCACTCAAAGATCCTGTTTCTACCAGGGTGCCTAAGTCCCAGTCGTTTTCAGAAACTTCTAATCCCAAAGCCAGCATGAGCACTACGAAAAGACCGATAAGCATGATCTTGGCTTTGCCCCAGAAAAAATACAAACAAGCGACAATGATCAAGAGAATGATGATCAAGGTGAGACGAGCGTTTTTGCTTCTCCGAAGCTGGCCGATTTTGTCTTTGAGACCCATGAGAAAAAAAAGTTAATACCACCTCAT
>DATDAE010000155.1:0-4767 GCA_036525565.1 Candidatus Altimarinota bacterium | reverse complement strand
GTAGGACGAAAATTTGGAAAAAAGACTCAAGAACTCATCGTCGCTGGTAAAGAAGGAAACTATACATCACTCAAGGATGGGGCTTATGAGATCGCTGGAGAACGCCTGGAATCAGATGAAGTAGAAATCGGATTCCTCACTCAAGAAGGCATGGAAGCCGAAAGTTCGAGAGACACCATCGTGATTCTCGACACGCATATCACTGATGAACTCGCCACGCAAGGATGCGCGCGAGATCTCATCAGGGCTATCCAAGAACTCCGCAAAAAATCTGGATTTGAGATCACCGATCGCATCTCGATTCACTATAAAACGACTTCTGAAAAAATTAAAAAAGCCTTCACCCACTGTCATGATCTCATCACCAAAGAAACCTTAGCTAACCATATCAAAAGCGGAAAAGGTTCAGAGGATGTAGTCGTGGATGGGGAGAACGTAAAATTGGAATTAGAAAAAGATTTATAAGATAAGACCGGTCTCTAGAGACCGGTCTTGGTATAATACTTAATACCTGATACCTAATACTTTAAAAGATGCCAAAAGTTAAAATAGCCCAATACTTGCAGTCTGAAGATCTTCCTTTTGAAATCTTCACGCATGAAGCCGTTTATACCGCTCGTGGAGCTGATGAGGCGTTTGGGGAAATCGGTATCCCCTCCAATAAAAACCTCGTCCTACGAAACAAAAAGAAGACTAAGTTTTGGATGTTTACCGTGCGGGGAGACCGTCAAACGGACTTACGAGCCATCGGAGATCTGGTGGGAGACCGCGTAACCTTTGCCAATGATGAACATTTAGAATTACTTCTCAATACTTTTGCGGGAGCCTGTTCACCATTCGGCTTGGTTTTTGATACGGAACAAAAAGTAGAATTTTGGATCGAAGAAGATCTCACCAAATCAAACTTCCTCGGGTTCCATCCTAATGATAATACTGAGACCTGGAGAATGGAGCAAAAAATGTTTCAAGCCTTTATAAAGTCTCTCAACCGCCCTTGGCAAATTGCAAAATTCTGAAAAAATCTCTTTACAAGTACTATTTTATCTGTAAAAGAAGTACTGAAGTTTTTAACCCAAACATCTATGAAACGTGCCTTTAGCTTATTTTTGGTCCTCGCTCTTTCGATCCCCAGTATCTCTTTTGCGGAGGAAGCTGTAACAGTAGAGCTCAATGGAGAAGAAGTTATGATTCCGATCATGATTCCAAGTCTTGGTAAAGATTTGAACCAAACCGTCACTGACACCGTAAAATTTATCGAAGTAAAAGACGACAAAGCGATCATCTTTGAAGAACCAGATAACATTTTGATGCCTAGTGTAAACACGGTCAACACGGCCATTGGCAAACCAGCGGTAAAGCGAAATACAGTAGTAGCCGTGGCTCCGTCCAAATCCGTCGTTAGAAACTATGTACGAATCTATGGAAAACAAGAATTCTCTCCACTTTATTTTGATGCTCGAGTACATGACTGGCTTGAATTAGATGGAAGTGTGGCCAGATCTTTTTACAGTGATAGTCAACGTAGTAGCCGTATCAACGAGTACTACGGGAAAATAGCTCGACTAAGATATTACCCATCCCTCCGAAGTCCAAAAGAACAACTCGCCGGAGTCTATGAATACAACTCTGAACTTTTGACTCAATAGAGTCTAACCATATTCAAAAAGTAAAGACCGGTCTCCAAGGAGACCGGTCTTTTTTGAAACAAAACCATATAGTTCTCCTAGTGCAAAAAAGCCCGAATCCCAGTAAAAACCATGGTGATACCTTTTTCATTCGCCATCTTGATGACTTCTTCGTCACGCATCGCCCCTCCTGGTTGGATCACCGAGCCAATACCGTACTGTGAAGCCACGGTAATCCCATCATCAAAGGGGAAAAAAGCATCTGAAGCCAAAGCGGCCCCTCGGGCTTTGTCACCGGCTTGATCGAGGGCAATCTTCATCGCATCGATCCGCGAAGTCTGACCGCCTCCTTTTCCGATCAATGTTCCATCTTTGACAATCACGATCGCATTGGACTTCACGACTTTGACCATCTTCCATGCGACTAGTAAATCCTGAATCTGTTGTTCTGAAGGCTTTCCTCCAGCTATATATTGTAGGTTTTCCTTTGTTACTTCTTTTAGATCCAAGTCTTGCACAAGCGTCCCACCTCTCACGCGACGCAACATATAATCTTTCGTATTCTCGGCAAAATTTGGGATCTCCAGTACTCGTAAATTAGGCTTAGTTTTCAACACTTCCAAAGCCTCTGGTTCGATCGAAGGCGCCAGCACAATTTCATTGAAAAAGCTCGTGATCTTCTCCGCTACCATCTTGGTCACCGGACGATTACAGGCGATGATCCCTCCAAAGGAAGATATGGGATCGGTTTGATACGCTTTATCAAAAGCTTCTTCCAAGGTCGATCCGATCGCCGCACCACAAGGCGTGGCATGTTTGATAATAGCCACAAAAGGCTCCGCGAAAGACATCGCCAGTTCGAGCGCTCCATTGGCATCATTAAAATTATTGTAGGAAAGCGGTTTTCCATTGAGGATGCGAGCCCCCACTAAGTTAGAACCTTCCGTAAAAGGATCTGGAATCACGACGGCTTTTTGATGGGGATTTTCTCCATAACGCAAAGCATACGACGGCGCTTCTTCTTCCCAAAATCGAGCAATCATCAAATCATAATGCGCAGTCATCGCAAAGGTTTTGGCGGCAAGACGTTTTCTAAAATCCAGATTTAAGTCGCCTTCATTTTTATATTGTTCTACGATCAAATCATAGTCAGCAGGATCTACGACTGGGGCGCAGTATTCATAATTTTTCGCTGCGGCACGGATCATCGAAGGCCCCCCAATATCGATATTTTCTACTTTATCTTCAAAGGTTTTGTCAGGATTATCATACGTGGCTTTGAAAGGGTACAAATTTACCACCACCAGATCGATCATGGCGAGATTATTATCCTGGCAAAACTTAGTATGATCTTGGTTGTTGCGCAGCGCCAACACCCCCCCAAAGACTTGCGGGGTCAAGGTTTTGATCCGACCATCCAAGCCTTCTGGAAATCCAGTAAAATCAGAAACCTCTTTGAGATTTCCTACGCCCGCTTCTTGAAGCGCTCTGTAGGTGCCACCGGTAGAAATAATTTCAAAATCCAAAGCCACCAGGCCTTTGGCAAATTCAACAATACCAGTCTTGTCCGAAACCGAAAGAAGCGCTCGTTTCATAAGTCTAAAGGGTTTTGTAACGCGAGGATGATAAAGAAAAAGATCAGTCTGTCCACGCTCTTTTGTCACACTTTTCACGGTACAGCGTTTGGTAGACTTCTTGCGTCTTGAGATATTCACTCAAAACGTCCTTTGCATAATTTTCACGCTGCATGTCTTCCAAAGAACTTGGTTCATGGTGAACATAGCCTCCACAAAAAGTATCGCAAAAGCGATGATAACTCTTGGTTAACAAAATCATTTCATGCCAAGCCTGGTCAATCTCCTCCGAAGGCACCGGTTCAAAATCAACCTGGCTCACCAAATACGTATAACGCTTCGCTTCTCGTACCAATAAATCAGCCATAGATCGCTCGTAACCATAATGCTTATGGAGCTTGTAATATATGATGTCTGGAAAGGCAAAGGCATCGATTTGAGAATGTATATCTGACATAAAAACAAACTTAAGGACTTGTGAACTTAAGAACTTAAAAATAAGTTCATAAGTTTCTAAGTTTAAGCGTATTCAAAAATCTAGATAAAACCAGCGCTAGTTCTTAAGTTCACAAAAAACGGACCCCCTCATACATGGGGGAGCCCGAATTCTCTTTAATCCGAATATTCGGAATTTCCGAGAGGAATAAGAAGATGCGTATTAGTTACCACATCCTCCGCCACATCCTCCACAATCTGCTGGACCAACCATGATGTATAAAGATTAAAGAAGTAAGATAGACACATCTTATACCTCGAAATGGTTTTGGCAATCCGGATTTATGGTCAAAATTACCAGAACAATATTCAACACTTCAACAATCAACATTCAGGTTCCCCGGAATAATCCGAAGCAAATAATGTCGTGAATATTGATCAGTTGATTATTGGTTTTCTACCCAGGTACGAATCGTTCGCAGCATCACCCCCGTGGCAAGTTTCGCCCCACCAGTTTGATTTTTCCCATTAAAGGCGGTTCCGGCGATATCAAAGTGCGCCCACTTTTTGGTTTCTACAAAATTGGAAAGGAATGCAGCGGCCATAGAAGCGCCGGCCATAACGCCATCGGCGATATTGTTGAGATCTGAAATATTACCTTTCGTTTTACTGATAAAATAATCATTGAGTGGAAGTTGCCATGCCTCTTCATCAGCTTGTTTGGAAGCTTTGATGAGCTCCTCTATCATCTTTTGATCTCGCCCCATGATACCACTCATCGTATATCCAAGCGCTACCATACAAGCCCCCGTGAGCGTTGCAAAATCTACGATCGCGGCGGGTTTATATTTCGTCTCGGTATAATGCAGCGCATCAGCCAAAACAAGTCGCCCTTCAGCATCAGTGTTACCAATCTCAATGGTTTTGCCATTCATGGCTTTGACCACATCTCCAGGACGATATGCATCACGACTGACCATGTTTTCTACGGCTCCCACAACCCCTACGATATTCTTTTTGGCTTTGGTTTTGGCAAAATAATGCATCAGACCCAGCACGGTGGCGCCACCTGCCATATCACATTTCATATCTTCAATATATTTGGTAGGTTTGAGATTGTAGCCCCCACTATC
>DATDAE010000154.1:0-11966 GCA_036525565.1 Candidatus Altimarinota bacterium | reverse complement strand
GTCGTAGAAGCCCTTAACCATACTCCTCGTAAATGCCTCAACTACAAAACCCCTCATCAAGTTTTCTTTTCTAACTCTTAATCACTCTACTCATCCCCTCTGTTGCATTTGCCCCTTTAATTTAGCCTTATCCATGGTGTGCGATATATAGACTTGAAATGAGAAAAGTCAATACCGCAAATATGAAATCTTCATGAAGACTTCAAGTTTTCATGAAATGCTTTTTTGGTACGGTGAGGGGCATGAAAGATTTTAATAGTTGGAACCAGGTTAAAATAAATACCGAGGCGCAAAAGCATCCCCACTTCAAGGAGGGTGAATTATTTTTCGCAAGAATAGGCGAAAACGTTGGTTTTGAAGCATGTGGGAAAGGCGATCAATTTCTCCGGCCTGTTTTAGTTTTTCGGAAATTTAATCAAAGAACTTTCTGGGCTATTCCCATGTCCACAACGATTCGAGAAGGTGACTTTTTCGTGAATGATTATTTTATTAGAAATACTAAAAGTTCAATACTCTTATCACAAATAAAGTTATTAGATGCCAAAAGGCTCATCAGGAAAATAGGCGCCATTCCCAGAAAAAGATTATTAGAAATAGGGGAGAAGCTAAAAAAGCTTTTCCCCAAATAAAGTTTCAGGAACCTTTTTAGGGGTTCCTGCGGTCACAAAGGACGAATTGTAACCCAATACTAATATTTCCAAGATCCCTGTCAATATGAAGATTTCATCAAAACTTCAGAAACTAAAACCCTGGCTTCAAGAGTCTCTTGCTCCGACACGATGCCTCATCTCCGGCAAACTGGATCATCTTCTGGGTACGGAATACCAGGATTTCCCCCGAGCCCCAGAAAACCAAGTCCAATACCAATACCTCGACCAAATCTACGCCAGAACCAAATACTACCATCCGGTGACCGAAAAAATCGTAGAATATTTCAAATTTAGACAATACCAATCACTCGCCCCCATCATGGCCCAACTGATAAACGAACAATTCCCAAAAGACTTCATACAGGCTCAAGACATATTTATTCCCATACCATTGCATTGGCGAAGATGGCTTTTCCGAGGGTACAATCAGAGTTTGATTTTAGCCAAAGCGATCCAAAAATTTTATCCTCAAAACGAAATAAATCACTCCCTCAGAAGAGTTCGATACACCTCCCAACAGGCCCGGCTTAATCGAGACGCCAGACATCAGAATTTAGCAGGCGCGTTTGCCTGGAGAGGCGACCAAGTCCCTAAAAGCGTCATACTCATTGATGATGTGGTGGCATCCGGATCTACGCTTGAAGCGGCCGCACGAGTCCTCAAACAGGCCGGTGTACAAACCGTGAAAGCGGTGGCTTTTGCGAGAGGGGGGAAATAAACTTGAGAACTTGGGAACTTAGAGACTTAAGAACTTTTGAATCATTTTATAACATGGAAAAATTATCCAAAACCGATCCATTAAGCCAGAAATCTAAAGCCTTTGCCTTACGGATTATCAATCTTTTTACTTATTTAACTAATAAAAAAGAATTCGTTATTTCTAAGCAGATTTTGAGATCTGGAACTTCGATCGGAGCTAATATTGTTGAATCCAAAGGGGCCGTTTCTGGTCCTGATTTCGCAAATAAATTATCCATTGCCCTTAAAGAATGCCTTGAAACAGAATACTGGCTAGACTTATTATTTGAAGCAGATTTCATAGAAGAAAGATTATACAAATCCTTCATGAACGATATCCTACCAATCGGCAAAATGCTTCGAAAAAGCATCAAAACCACTCGAACTTAATTCTTAAGTTCCCAAGTTCCTAAGTTCTTAAGTTTATGAAAATCCACTTCTGCGGTATCGGCGGCATAGGGATGTCCGCTCTCGCTCAACTCTGTCTCTCTCGAGGCGAAACCGTCACAGGATCTGATCAAGGCAAAACTGATATCACCGATCATCTGCAATCTCTTGGGGTGACCTTTTTTGATTTACAACAAGCCGCCAATGTCGATGGATCTGTGGATCTTTTGGTCTACACCGAAGCCGTCCCCCCGACTAATCCTGAACGTACCAAGGCAGCCGAACTCGGTATCCCCCAAAAAAGCTATTTTGGATATCTGGGCGAACTTTCTAAAGATCTGCGAACGATTGCCGTCGCGGGGACTCACGGAAAGACGACCACCACCGCCATGATCGGCGAAGCGATGATCAAATCAGGATTTGAGGCCACCGTCGTAGTTGGATCCAAAGCCAAGGGCCTGGGCGATAATAATTTCCACGCCGGAAGTAATGACTGGTTTGTGGTAGAAGCCTGTGAATATCGAAATAATTTTCAATACCTCAATCCTGAGATCGTCCTCATGACCAACCTCGAATGGGATCACCCAGACGCCTTCCCAGATGAAGCGAGTTATTTCAAAGTTTTCAGAGATTTTTGCTCCAAAGCCAAGGTCATCATTTATCACGAAGGAGACAAAAACACCGAGAAAATGCTTGAACAGATATCAAATGACAAATATCAAATAACAAAGATCGGGGTTTCGAAAGATATTGTGGATGACATCCGACTCAAAACCCCAGGGATTCATAATCGAGAAAATGCCGCTCTGGCTTTGGCGTTGGGAGAATACTTATTAAACCCATCCCCCCTGCCCCCTTCCCTTGTCAGGGAAGAGGGAGGTTCTTGTCCCCCTGACAAGGGGGACCGATCGCAAAGCGATCGAGGGGGTTTGATGGCAAAGTACGAAGAAGCCCTCAACAACTTCTCCGGCACCTGGCGAAGACAAGAGTATCTAGAAGTCTACCAAGGACACCCAGTATATGATGACTACGGCCATCATCCCACCGAGATCACTTCTACGCTTCAAGCTTTCCGGGAAGGCTTTCCCGGGTCCCCGATCGCCCTGATTTTCCAACCACATCAATATAGCCGGACCAGACACTTTGTCGCAGAACTACGAGAAGCCCTCGCGCAAGCCGATCATACCGCGGTGGTGCCTATCTTCCAAACTCGTGATAGTCAGGAGGACGTGGCGGCCGTCTCCATAAAAGACGTAGCCAAAGATGATTTTCCCATCATAGAAAACACTGCCTCGTTGCAAGACTTCATCAAATCCTTGCCGGAGGATGCCATCATCCTCTTTATGGGCGCGGGGGATATTTCCAAAAAAGCTCGAAACTTTTTAGGGGGACAACCTTTTTGACAAAAACCCCTGAGAAGATAGACTTGGAGATGAATTTTCCTAGATTCTAGTATTCTAGATTCTAGATTTTCATTTCTAAAACAAAACTCTCATGGGATTCTTCTCAGAAGCTGGCCAATTCGTTCATCGCAATATGGTCTTTTTGGCGATCGTAGTGCTTTTTGGTTATTGGGTGTGGGGTCAAAATCAAGGCGATTACCCAAAACCCTTTCTTTCTAAGTCTTATTCAAGAAGCTCCACTCAACATATGGGCTACGAGGGCGAGATGAATGAAATGGCCATGATGGATATGGCCGCCCCAATGCCCAGTCGTAGTATGGGGAGAATCGCTGGGGGCATCATGCCAGATGTCTATGCTGAAGATGGATTTGATCAGGACGCCGAAGCGCGCAAAATTGTAAAAAATGGTCACCTCAGGCTCGAAGTCGCCGACACCGCCGAAAGCAAGACCCTCGTTGAAAAAGAAGTCGAAGCCCTCGCCGGACAAGTAACGCAATCCAATTCTTGGCAAGTTCGTAACGGTATTTTGGGATACAATCTGACGATTCGGATTCCCGCTGAAAGCTTTGAAACCTTGATCGGGAATCTCATCAAGATAGGGACCAAGCTCGAAGAAGGGTTCGGGACCCAGGATATCACCGCTCAATACCAAGACACCGAAGCTCGACTGATAAACCTCCAAGCTCGAGAAAACAGCCTCCGAGATCTTTTGGCCAAAGAAAATGATAATCTCTCCGACCTCCTCACCGTTGATCGTGAACTCTGGAGCGTCCGACAAGAAATCGAAAGCCTTCAAGGGACTCAAAAAAGACGAGATCAAGATGTCGCTTATTCGACGCTCCAACTCAGCCTTCAGCCCGAAGCACAAGTGGGAGACCTCCAAAACCCGGAATGGAATGTCAAAAAATCATGGACCGAAACGATTAACACTTTTAAAAAATCACTTCAGGATCTTGTAGATCATGTCTTTCGGATCGTAGGTCTTGCTCCTCTCTGGATACCACTCCTCTTTGTGGTATGGATCCTCAAAACTTGGATTTTCAGACGAAGACTTACCGCTCCCACCACTTCAAAAGATAACTTTGGGAACCCGAACGCGTAAATGATCCCGGATAAAACACATCAATGGCTCGCGCGAGGCACCACCCCCCAAAGACTTTTGCTTTCGGGGGAAAATTCTTGGGAAGTCGCCCTTCATATGGCTTCCCAACTCCAAGGAGAACTGGCCAGCCGTATTGAAAAAGGCGCTCATCCTGATACGCGGGTCTTCCGAGACAACGGCAAGAGCTTTAAAATAGATTTTTCTCAAACCGCTAAAACCGATGGCCAAGACGAATCCGAAAACGTGCGGGGACTGGTTCGTTGGATCTCCCAAAAACCGGTAAGCCCTCATCGGATTGTCATACTCGAAAACCTGGAAAGATGTAGTAGAGAGGCCCCTCAGGCTTTACTCAAGATCATCGAGGAACCACCGCCCAAAGCCATCTTCCTTTTTACCACGCAAAATCATTATCAGATTCTGGGCACGATTCTTTCTCGTATCACGGTGCTCACGATCCCGCCTTCGACAAGTCCTCAAGTTGACCACCAAGCCCTTGCTTTTTTGGAGTCACAGGATTTGATCCTACAGTTTCAGGTGATTGAATCCCTCGACAAAGAAGCCAAGAACACCAAAGATCGTAACATCCTGCCCATCTTTGTAAAAAACCTCATATCAGTCGCCCGGACCGATACTCGGTTTCAGGCCAAGCTTGAAGGCTTGCTACAAGCTCACAATGACCTTCGTTCCAACCTCAACCATAAACTCGTCCTAGAGCATCTCGTTTTAACCTGGCAAACTTAGAAACTGGTGCTTGATTCAAACTGAGATTTCCTTACGCTTGAACTTGGAAACTTGTGAATTAGTTCTCAAGTTCTTAAGTCTTCAAGTTTATTCTATGAAAACGATTCTCGTTACCGGGGGGGCTGGATTCATTGGATCAAACTTTATCCATCATATTTTGGCGACGAGGGATTATGAGATTATCAATGTCGATAAGCTGACTTATGCTGGAAATTTGGCAAACTTGGAAGGCCTTGAAGACCGACCCAACTACCAATTTATCCAAGCTGATATCGCCGACAAAGAAGTCATGGGAACGCTTTTTGAGCAGTATCATATCGACGGCGTGATCAACTTTGCCGCTGAAACCCATGTCGATCGGTCGATCGAGGACAGTAATCCTTTTATCCAGACCAACATCATTGGAACCCATGTGCTTTTGGAGCTGTCTCGAGAGTACAAAATCAAAAGATATCACCAAGTTTCAACGGATGAAGTCTATGGCGATCTTGGCGATCCGATCTCGGGCCAACCCAAGACCTATTTCCGAGAAGATACCCCTCTCAAGCCCAATTGCCCCTACGCCGCAGCGAAAGCTTCTGCCGATCTCCTGGTGCAAAGTTGGACCGAAACCTACCAGTTACCAGCCATCATCACCCGGTGTTCCAATAACTACGGCCCCTACCAATTCCCTGAAAAGCTCATCCCGTTCTTTCTCTTTCGGGCGATGCACGATGAACCCCTTCCCGTGTATGGCGATGGCCAAAATATTCGTGACTGGCTCTATGTGCTCGACCACTGCGAAGCTATTTTAAAAGCCTTTGAGGAATCTCCCGTAGGCGAAGTCTGGAATATCGGTGGCTACAATGAAAAAACCAATCTTGAGATCGTAGAACTGATCCTGCGAAACGTTCCAAACTCAAAGTCTCCGATAACCTTTGTCGAAGACCGTAAAGCCCATGATCGCCGCTATGCCATGGATCCCTCCAAACTGACCAAGACGCTTGGCTGGAAGCCTCGTCATACATTTGAAGAAGCCCTCCCCAAAACCATCCAGTGGTACTTGGATAACAAATCGTGGGTAGAAAGAGCGGTTTCCCCCTGACAAGGGGGAACGTCCCGACAAGTCGGGACAAGGGGGTTTATATTTACGATAACCCCCCGGACCTTCGGTCCACCTCCCTTATCAGGGGGGAGTTATTAAAACCAAAAAATGCTAGAACTCTTTATATTTGCCTTCCTCAATTTTGCGCCCACTACCGCTTGGGACAATCCCCTTCCTCAAAACAGGGCTCTATTGAGTTTGATCAATCCTGCTCCCGTCCCCGAACAAAAACAAAACACCCAAAGACCGGCTCTTTTGGATGAAAAAAAAGTAGCCATCTGGGTCATGGATTTGCAATCGGGAAAGATGCTTTTTTCCAAAGATCCCTACCGACCTCAGCCCATCGCGAGTTTGACCAAGATCATGACCTTTTTGATCATTTACGAAGACCTGGATTTGGAGGATGTGGTCACGGTCGCCAAAAAAGCCACCATCACCGAAGGCGCCCAGATCGACCTGTATGAAAACGAACAACTCACTGTCAAAACGCTCCTCGAGGCCATCCTCATCCCCTCTGCCAATGATGCCGCAAGGGCTCTGGCGATACATCATTCGGGATCAGAAGAAGCCTTTGTCGAAGAGATGAATAAAAGAGCCAAAACTTGGGATCTGCGAACGGCTCAATTTTATAATTCCACCGGACTTGATCTCTACAAAGCCCCCAAAGGAGAAGTCCTCGAAACAGGAGAAGAAGCGGCTACCCTTCCCAATCTAGCCGAAGGCACTTGGTATGGTAATCAGATGTCGGCGTATGAATTAGCACGCTTGACCCAAAAGGCCCTACGGATTCCTTTCTTTGCCAATACCGTAGCCAAAGAAGAATTTTTCGGAACCTCGGTCGACGAAGCCTTTGCGCACAGCAAAAAATCCACCAACCAACTTCTGGGATCTTTTCTGGGCAGTCGGGGGGTCAAAACCGGATTTACCAATCTCGCCGGACAATGCCTCATCCATCTTTCTCAAAGAGAAGACGGCGTGCAGATCCTATCGGTCGTCTTGGGTTCGCCTGACCGGTTCCAAGAGACCAAGAACATCCTCACTTGGATCTGGGATGGATTTGTGTGGAGGTAAAACAAATTAACTTCCCCCTGACAAGGGGGATTGAGGGGGTTTTAAAAAAACTCCCCAGGGTTACTGAGGAGTTTAAGTTTAAAGGTTTTTTATAAAGAAATTATTATTTGGTCGGCGTGAGAGAGGCTCTTCCTCCTGGAAGGCTTACTACTGATCGTCCTCGACTACACCAAACCGCCAAGGTATCCGCACTGAGATCAACTCCATAATGTTCGGAGATATAATCCGCCACTTGTTGTATTTGTTCATCGGTGAGGGGTTTGCTTCCTTTTGGAAGATTCTCTTTTACGATTTCCCCTACCCGTTCCTCGGTGATGTCATCGGTGACATCTCGATCAAAGTTTTTTGATAATTCGTCGAAGATTCTTTTGATTTCGACTTCGTGGGCTTTAAGCTTTTCGGCTACTACCGCTTCGACAGCATCTCTTTCCGTGTCACTGAGCCCATCTTCTGGGGCGGCTTTAGATCGTCCCGCTTTGATCATCTTCGCAACAGCTTTCCGTTCAGCCGAACTCAAAGTGTCTTCAGCAGGAGCCGTCGGCGCTACTGGAGCTGCTTCTGGTGCTGGGGCTGGAGCTCTATGGTAGGTATTCGGATTTTCAAAGCCTCCTTTCGCATCAGCCGCAACAAAGTTAGTATCTTCGTTAGTCACCACAAGTCTTGTGTGCTGATTGCCATCAATATTATCAAGACCTGGCAACACCATGGCCGATTGACCAGCATCATCTTGTTCTACGTGGATATGAAAACCTTCACCGTCATTATTACGTCCTACGACCGTTGCGGTTTGTTGTGATCCCTTAGTATTAACATTGAGAGCATAATGCTTGTCTTCACGTTCCAATTTTTGCATTCCAGTGAGTTCTTCATCTGGTTCTACCACTTCTACGGTGGTTTCATCCATGATACCCATTCGTTGGAGTGCTGAGGTGACATGCTCTCTTGCCATAAATGTCCCCAGGGCTGCTGCCGTTGAGACGGTTAAAACAAGCCCCCATTTCCCAGCTCGTCCTCTTTCTCGACGACCTGAAGACTCTCTACTACCACCACCGGAACTATTTTCTGGACTTGCCATGATTTAAATGATTAAATTTCAATTATATATCATCATACATATATTTTACATATTTGTCAAATATATTTTATTACCAACCACATCGTCTTGGTATCCATCGCCCAGGATGACATCGCAAATAGTGAAAAACCGGCCGACAAGGCCGCGGAATATGGGTATGATAGTGGTTATCAACTTGATAATGATAATGTATCTCCGGCCGCTGCGCCAAGGCACAATTAATCTGATCGGTTATGATGGCGAGTTGCGCTGGGCTGAGATTATTTTCGATATAGTTCAGTCGATTTTGAACCGCGGCATTGATCCGACTTTGCGTCTCAGCTTGATTGCTGAGATCCAATTTCAAACCAGCGATATCTTGTCCGACTTGTTTGAGTTTATCTTGAAGATCGGCTCCAAGCGTGTCTATACGACCATCCAATCTGGCTGCTTCTGTGTTAAGACGAGCTTGTAGACGATTTTGTAAAGCTTCTCTTTGCGCCTTGTCATACCCCGCAGCCGCCACGAGTTCACGATCCATATCCTTTCTCAAGGTTTCCAGTCCGTCAGTATTACCATTTACAGTAACTTGTAATCGTCGCATCTGTGTTTCGAGATCATCTCGCAAAGCGATCAAATCCGCATCAACAATTCGTGATGGATCGTATTCTTCCGCTCCATCCGGCGTCTGGATCACGATGTGACCACCTGGACCACGAATCCGGTTACGCTCCAGATCATCATCAACCCCATCATATCGATTATCAATGTTGATAGTTCTCACATGCCCATCATCATCTATGACGGTGGCCTTGAGCGATAAGCCATCGCGAGTCTCTGTGGCATCCCAGCTTTCAGTAGGTCTTGTGGCGATCAAGCCTCGAAGCTCGGCTATATCAGCATCTGATTTTTCTAGCGCTTCCACTAAAGCCGTGATCTTATCATCTTTTGCCGTAGCATCAGATCCAAACCTATCACCAAGCAACTTAAAGCCAACGACCCCAAGGGCCAAAAGCGCCGTCGCCACGACTACTAACTCCGTTCGAGTGCCTCCTCGACGGAGAGATTCTCTCCCTTGGGGACTTCCTACCCCGGGAACAGACGATGATGATTCTGTATTTCTACGCATAATAAAGAGTCTAAAATATTAATTCAGACTCTTTTTAAATATTTTTTAATAAATGTCAAGCTATTTGTCAAAACCTATCGACCTAGCTCTTTCCCCGTTTTCACGTCTATGACTTGAGTCCGTCCATGTTCATCGAGTAATACTTCGGTTACAAATTCCATTCGCCCTTCGTCGTAATAGGTAATCCTGGCGGTACCATCCGGCATTTCTTGTACGCTCAAAAAATTATTAGGCGGGATACCTTCTCTCACGAGATAACTATTGATATCCGCATCTGAAATCTTTTTATGTGGATTGACCGTCGCCGCTGGTGGCAAATCAGCATCGGCAATACCTCGAGCTTCTTCGTACAACTTCCTAGCTTTTGCACTCTGCGCTTCATATTCCGTAGCATTTCTGGGGGTTTTTATCCGTCCGGTTTTCGCATCTTTGGCTCTCACGACATCAGCTTCGTCGACCACTTCTCCATTTTTATCTCCGTCATGGATGATGATCGTTTCTCCATCCACATCATAGATAATACAAAGTCCATTCCCAGCCAAAGCAAACTCTGATCCATTAGCCAAAACTCCTTTATAAATACCACCACTTTGCTCCGGGGTGGTAGGGACCACTTGATCGACTCTGGTCAAGACAGCTTCTACTTTTGTCTGCTGCTCCTTGGCTAATCCTAAAGCGCTCACATGCGCTCCATGGATTTCTCTATATTCTTGATCATTTTCTGAAGTTTCTACTATGGCCGCTACCCGATCTCTAGTACTACCTCCAAAAGTATCCAATGGATTACTAGTATCTCCGGATCCCCACTTGTCAGCGGCACCGATAACGGCAGCCGTACCAACGGCTAGTAGACCAAGTTTTCCCATAAATCCTCCAAATTTTGCCATATGTCTTTAAATTATATAGGTAGTAAAACCTAATGACTATATTACATAATAAAACAATAAAAATAAAATATCAAGTAAATATTTGATAAAAAGGTGGAATCATTATATAATAGATTATTAGACAAATTAATCGCTAAGGCATTATGACCACCAGAGGACTTGGAAAATTCACAGATGCATACGACGACCTAACCCGCACACCAGTGGATACTGATGCCTTGGCGCGTAGAGAAGGCGCATCACTGACTTACAAGCTCATGAGGGCTGTGAGCAATGCCGTAAGTCGTGTCACGACCGGAAAACCGAGCGACTTCCCAGCTACCAACCCAAACGAAACTGATGTCCGCGTCATGAATCGTCGAGCTTTCCTAACTAAATCGGTTGCTGGGGCCGCCAGCGTAGTGCTTGCCAGTCATATTACCGGCATAGGAGACGGCTGGAATGATAACTGGGAAGATTATGACAATTTCTGGGAAGCCCCTGGCGAAGATGCTCTCGATAGATTTGGAGGCCATCGGGCCGAAGAACTCATCAAAGAATTTCATATCCTCGATCATAATAACGAAACTCGAAATGATGAATTTGCTAATATGCTCTACAAAGCCGTCAGAACCGCCACAGGCCAAACTTTAGCCGAGGGGGAATCGGTTCGAATGCGGGCCCTAACTAACAGTGGTGGTGAAGGCCCCTTCCGACAAGCGGCCTATTTACAGCACTTTTATGCAGAAGTAGAACGGGGCATTGGTCAATTGCGGGAAGAATTTCAGGCCGACAATCCTCAAAGACCCATGAATCAAGTTCAACAAGAATTGGATAACCTCCGAGGAGCCCCAGATCCAGAGGGTAAAACTTACACGGTTTTGGCAGAATTGGGGCCTAAAATAAACCTCCTCCAACTTAAAGCCATTCGAAATATGCTCCGAGTGAGAATACAGGTCTATCTTAAAAGGCGAAATCCTCAGGTCAATATTGACCCACAAGATATCATCAATTTACTCGACGACATGAGCCAAGAAGAAATTACCACAGAAGGTCGTGATGATGTGTCCCTCAAAGATTTCATCGAACGAATCATTATTCCTTTGGCGTAAAAATTGATTCTCAAGAAACACGACTAAGCCGCTTCAAATAGCCTTTTTTTGGCTTTTGATTTTTAGGGTAAAATGTGATATAATGACAAGATTTTTATATAAAAAAACAAATGGTTGAAGAAGCGTTTACCAAAGAATTCGCGCTAGAAGCTGGGTTTGGGGGGACGGGAAAGTCTCCCGAGGACCAGCGTCTCGCCGCCTTTGAAGCCCGAGCCGCACAGGAAGTCGAGGCGCTTACCAAGGTCACACTCCGAAATGCCTTTGAAACAGACCGCTGGAACGGCGCCCTCACTCGTGGGGGTCGTCTGGACGTCGTCAAGGGTTCTGTCCGAGACGAAGTATTTCGAGTCTTGGGCGAAGAAATCGAACCCACTGACAACTCAGCCGAATCACGACTTTGGAAATATGACTATCCTGGTAATACTCTCAAAGCCCTTGAAGATCGAAAATACAGCGCCGAACAAGTCGCTATCCAGCCACTCGAAGGTTTCGCAACGATCCTACGATCGCTGGAACAACAATCCCAAAGAGAGATCAATGCCGAAGTCGCTCGTCTCAAAGAGATCGAAGCCCATGAAGCCACGCTCCGTCACCTCCAAGACAATTTTGACGGAGACAAGGGCATCCAA
>DATDAE010000153.1:0-15944 GCA_036525565.1 Candidatus Altimarinota bacterium | reverse complement strand
TATCGTGATAAAAAAGTCTATCGTGAAAGCTTTGAGGGAAGAAGTAAATCCTGATTATCTGCTCACGGTTGAGAGTGATCTTTGGCGTGAAGATGTTTTTTATCGTAATGTCACTGCATTTCCCAATATTGATGATGTGCTTCGAGAAACCTCAGGCTTCAAGGGCGTCCATAATCCGATTGTCTTTGATGGAGACAAGATAGAGCGAGACACCGGGAGACGAATTTCAGATGTGCCGGGGACGGCTATTGTCGTCTATGATGGACGTACGGTGGTGAATCGAACGCTTAATTATAAAGAATTCCAGATTATTGATGGAGATAAGATCTGGGTAGAGACGGGAAAGCCTTTTGATTTTGTGCCAGAAGGTCGGGTGATTGTGTATGATTGTCTTTTTCACACGATCTTTAACTGCGGTCGTAAAAAAGAAGACCGAGTTTCAGTCTTTCCCAAGACGATCTATATGGGGAATGGGGAACGAAAGGCCGAGTATGGAGTCGGAAGTCCAACGGAAAAAACTCCTGCCGTGGAGGCTGACGAGGAGTATTCAGAGCCAGAAACTCAAGCTTATGTTTATGATCAAGCCCATGGATTTTGGTGGAACACTTGGCATAAACTAAAAAGCCTCCCTTGGTATGCCAAGGTCTTTTATGTCTTACTGGTGCTTTTTATCATCCACCTCCTTTTGACCATTTTTGTGAGAGAATGGGGTGTTGAGCGGGGGGATATTCATTTTCCGAGTGACTTTCCGAATGACGAAGAGTCAGAGACTTTTTAAGAAGAAAATTTGAAGTGCATCACGTCACCATCTGCAACGATGTATTCTTTGCCTTCGAGTCGCATTTTCCCGGCTTCTTTGGCCCCTTGTTCCCCTCCATTATCAATGAAATCTTGATAGGCGATGACGTCAGCTTTGATGAAGCCTTTTTCAAAGTCTGTATGGATAGCCCCCGCTGCACGAGGCGCGGTGTCTCCCCGATAAATAGTCCAAGCTCGGACTTCTTGTACACCGGCGGTGAAGTAGCTTTGCAGCCCCAAAAGTCGAAAACTTTCTTGGGTCAGAGATTCGAGCCCAGACCGGCTAGCGCCAAGTTCTTCTAAAAACATTTGGGCTTCTTCTCGCTCAAGTTGACCAAGCTCTTCTTCGATTCTAGCGCAGATCGGGACGATACTTACATTTTCAAGTTGCTGAGAAGAAGCACTGATGAGTTTTTTTCGCAAGGCTTCGGTATCAAATCCAGCAAACTGATTTTCGGCTACATTGGCCACCACCAGATACGGTTTACGGGTGAGTAATTGAAAAGATTTCATCAAAGGCCCTTCTTTTTCTTTATTTTCTATTTCGACCGTGCTCGAAAGTTTGCCGTCTTCAAGGGTCGATTTTATTTTCTCCAGCAATCCTAAAGCGATCTGAGATTCTTTGTCTCCAGATTTAGCTTTTTTCGCCACGCGTTCGAGCTGTCTGTTGACGGATTCGAGATCCGCTAAAATCAGCTCGGTCATGATGATGTCTAGGTCTCGCGCGGGATCGATAGATCCAGAAACATGATGAATGTCAGTTGATTCAAAGGCTCGAATCACATGGGCAATCGCATCACACTCTCTGATATGGCTGAGAAATTTATTCCCAAGTCCTTCCCCTTCGGACGCTCCAGCAACAAGGCCTGCAATATCCACGAACTCTACGGCTGATCGGACTACTTTGTTGGGTTTTACAATTTCAGCCAATTTATCCACCCTTTGGTCTGGGACTTCTACGATACCGATGTTGGGATCGATGGTACAAAAGGGGAAATTCTGGGCGTCAGCCTTTTGAGATTTGGTGAGCGCGTTAAACAGCGTTGATTTCCCCACATTAGGGAGTCCGACAATACCAATTTTGAGATTCATAACCGTAAGTATTAAGTATTAGGTATTAAGTATTGGGTATCGTCTTTCATGAAATTTTGATGAAGTCCTATACTTGAAAGCTATCTGTTTATTTTTAGCATAATTTTATGACTAATAAAATAAAATCGTTTACGGATTTAGAAGCTTGGAAAGAATCGCATCGCATAGCTTTATCAATATACAAACTTACTAAAGATTTTCCCAAAGAAGAAATATTTGGACTAACAAATCAATTAAGAAGAGCTTCGGTTTCAGTTAGTTCTAATATTGCAGAAGGGTTTTCTCGCTACTCCAACAAAGAAAAGCACCATTTTTATCGGATGGCATTGGGCTCTTTAACAGAAACACAAAGCCAGATGCTCATGGCTCGAGATATTAATTATGTATCAAAAGAGGCCTTCGACTCTTTTGCAGCGCTTTCTATTCAAGTCAGCAAGCTTTTAAATGGCTTGGTAAAGAAGGTAAAAACCCCTTAATACCTAATACTTTATACTGAATACTTCTCTTATTTTTTTGACAAACACACACCTTACGGGTATAAAATGTAGTCAGAACTGAGATGCCCGTGAATTTTGGAATATCTTCTTCTTCCAATTATCTCCGCTTGGGATTGTGAATGGTTTACTCCGTGGAGTAAGTCCTAGCAAACCCACCTAAACAGCAGGGGAAAGGAGGTTCCAAAGGACACGGCATTTTGGTGATGAGAAGAACCTTGTCAGCGTAAGAATTATAATTTATAATCACTTACACTTTATCGATGAACGATTTAATTTGGTTGCTTTTGTTGCTTTTCCTATCAGGATTTTTCTCAGGCGCAGAAATTGCGCTTTTTTCTTTGGGCCCGGAAAAGATAAAAGCGCTCAAGGCCAAGATCAAAAAGAAAAAACAACTACGTCGTGTTGAGGTTCTAGAAAAGCTCAAATCGGATAACGAAAAACTCCTCGTGACTATTTTGCTCGGAAATAACGTCGTTAATGTCGGCTCTTCTGCCATGGCCACGGTTTTGGCTCAGAATTGGGCCGCGAGTAGCGGTTATGGAGCCAGTACAACCATGGTCGTGGGAATTGTGACGGGGGTGATGACCTTTATGATTCTTCTTTTTGGGGAGATTGTGCCCAAAAGTATATGTCGCCGTAATGCCTTGAAGTTCTCTTTGTTTGTTTCCCCTATTTTACTAGTTCTTCAGGTTGTACTTTATCCGATCATAGCCCCCTTGGCCAAGTTCTTGGGTAAATTTTCTGATGACGAGGAGCGGCATAGTTTATCCGAAGATGAGCTCAAGGCGGCTGTAGCGCTTTCAGAAGAAGAAGGGAAGATCGATACCGAACAAAAGGAGTGGGTAGAACGTATTTTGGAATTTGACGAGCATACCGTAGCCTCAGTGATGACCCCTCGCTCCAAAGTTTTTGCACTCGAAAGTAGCCTCAAATTGGGAGATGCTATCAAAGAAATTAAAGAAGTAGGGTTTTCTCGTATTCCTATTTATGAAGATGATTTGGACCATGTAATGGGTATTTTGACGATTCGAACGATGCTTGAGCGTTCAACCGAAAAAGATTTTGCGAATTTGCCTATCACTCAAGATGATCTCTGGGAACCACTCAAAATTCCTATCACCATGAAGATCGATACGATGCTTGAGACGTTTCAAAAAGAAAAAACCCATATAGCGTTAGTTTATGATGAGCATGGTGGGCTTGTGGGGCTTATCACGCTGGAGGATGTGCTTGAGGAAATCTTTGGCGAAATTCAGGACGAAGAAGACGAAGAATCGCTCGATATCCGTATCGTAGGAAGTCGGCTTATCCGATGTAGCGGAGAGACAGAACTCGAACAGCTTGAGCATTTTGTAATGACTCATTGTAAGGATATGCCTGCACGATTTCCTTGGTCTAAAGCCGAAGAAAATAAGACCATGGGGCTTTTTATCCTCGAGCACCTTGAGAAGTTTCCAGAGCTTGATGAGATTGTGATGGTGGAAATCCTAGAATATGAATATGCTTTCACGATTAAAAAGCTCGAAGAAGAGCGTATTAAAGAGGTGGAAATGACTTGGAAGAAAATCTAAAGCCCCATTTGCTTCTTGAGTTCTTCAGCCGCTGCGGCATCCGCATCAGAAGCGCTGGCTTCTTCTTGCTTGTGCTCAGTGCGAACGATTTCTTTTTCTCGCTCAGATTTGAGCTTTTGTACATCATCAGCAAATTCTTTTTCGAGTTCGGCAAACTTCTGTTTTTCTTCTTCGAAAATAGAAATGAGTTCGTTGATTTGTTCGATACTCAAACGAGGAATAGCATCGATAACGCGTTGCTTCTCTTCCATTGTGAGTGAAATAGACCCCTCAAGGAGGGTGAGAAAGTTCTCTTCATCAAACTGAGTATTGGGGTGCGGGGGTATCACAAAGATGTGACCACTCCTTTTCCCGAGTTGTCCGGTTCTGGCGTTTGGATCTGGAGGGGTTTGCGGCGTAGCGGGTTGAGGTGTTGGTGGTTGTTGTGCTACTGGAGCGCCTTGTACGGGGGGAGCCGGCTGAGGCGCCACTTGGGCTGGTGTTGCTGCTACGGGTTGAGGCGTAGTTTGAACGGGCGCCGGTTGTGGTTGTGGAGCTGGCATCGGCGCTTGGGGCGCTGGGGCTGTCGGTTGAGAAACCGGGGCTTGTTGTGCTGGCTGAGGCGCTGGGGTAGGGGGTTGAGGCGGAACATTCGAAGCGCCAAATCCCTGACCGCCTTGCGGTTGTCCTTGATTTGGATTTGGGTTTGGAACTGGTTGTTGTGGAGTAGGTTGATCCGCCATGGTGTTTTACAGTTATCAATTATCAATAAACAGTGAACACTTATTGGTCATTTTTTTCAACTTTTTTTGCAGGAGCTTTCTTGGCTACCGGGGCGTCTGATTTCTCAGAAGCTTTAGGTTCAGAGGCTTCTTTTTTAGTGCTACCACCGACTTTAATATCCGTAATTTCAATTTTCGTGAGATGGGTTCTATGACCGTAGGTTCTACGGTATCGCTTTTTTGGGGTCATTTTGTAGACCTTGATCTTGTCATCCTTAGAATGTTCGATAATTTTGGCTTTCACCGTAACACCAGAAAGAATCGGCGTTCCTAATTGAAAATCTTTCCCGTCTTCGTCCGAAACCAGGAGTACAGGAAATTCGACCGTTTTACCGACTTCAGCATCAATTTTGTCGACGGAGAGGACTTCGCCTTTCTTGACAATGGCTTGATGACCACCAATTTGCGTAACAGCAATCATGATAAATAGAGTTAATAATTCGCCCACTGGGAGCTAAAAATAATTTTAGCATTTAAAGAATGCCCAGCGCAGCAGATAAAAAGCCCTCAGATAGTAAGAGGAAAAATGGATTTGTCAACTTATAGAGCCGCGCACCTTTTAGGTAAAAAAGGTCGGATTGATGAGTTTGAGTACCATCGCCGCCGCCAAGAGTAGTATAAGACTAAAGATAGACTGCATAATCTTGTCCTTGGCTTCACTGACAAAGCTGTTGTTGGCGCCTCCCATGATGATATTGACCCCCTGAAAGATGATCACCGCCACACAAAAAAGACCCGCCACAAAGGCGAGATAATTATAAACCAGGGAGACGTAGTTGGCAAAAAGCTCGAGGCCATTATCGCCCGTTATAGTTTCTCCGTTTGAGGTAGCGCTGCCAAGAGGGGTTATTTTCTCTAAGAGTTTGATCGTATAGGTTTCGGCATGCGTGATGGTCGCCTCTCCGCCCAAGAAGGGGAGGATGAAGTTGAGCGCCAGAGCCAGTATGATAATTTTTTTCATAATTTAAGCCGCCGTAAAGAGGGTCACCGTCAGTCCAATGATATAGTAGGCCGCAAAGCTTACGACCACGCCAATGATGGCGTAGGTCATGATGCTTTTCCCTTTGGTAATCTGATTTTGATCTCCATTGGCAATCACCAGATAGTATCCTCCAATAGTCATCGCCAGTACCGCGAAAGTCCCGATACTCACGGCCATAAATCGGATGACTTTGTCCAAGAAAGAGTTCTCGTTACCAGGTTCAAAAAAGACCAAGTCTTTCGCCTTTCCGATCGCGTATTTATCGACAGAATGAGAACTGGTGGCGCCTTGCATTTCACTGATAACGCCTTGTACCCCGTCCTCGATAGGCGTAGCCTGGGCGGGCGTGGAACTCCCCAAAACCAAAAAACTCAGAAGGCACAACGTGGTGATTAAGACTTTTTTCATCAAACTATTATACCACGAAAAAGCCTTTTCTACAAGCGATTACTTGAAGTTTCGCCAGACGGCTTTGGCCCATTTGGCGTTTTCTCGGGGATCGATCACGATGAGCTCGGGATTACCCGAAAACCCAGACATGTTGCGGTGTAATTTGGTAGCGACGAGCGGGATCGTCCAATGATCCCAGAAGGAAATATTTTTTTCTGAGATTTTTCGTTCGAGGTATTCGGTGATGGGATGGGGGAACGGAAAAGGAAATTTTTGTAAGATCACCGCTTTTACCTCGAGTTCTTGGAGCACGGGATACAACAAGTTTTGGTAAAACAATATACCGGATTGCGTTTTGTTTTTATCCAAGATTTGTGTGATTTTACCATCGCCCCCTGAGAGTCGTTCGGCCATGATCTTGAGGTCATCACGAGGATTCTTTTCACTCACGAGTTCGTAGATCGAGCGCATGATCGACTGACTCGAACAATTGACCGCGATCCAGCCTCCATCATGACAATGGGCTTGAGCGGTTTCGAGGATCTTGCTCGCACAGTACTCATAATAATCAGGCGAGGTGGCCGCCATCACATCTTCGGGGATAGTGATAGTGCTTTTGGGGTATGGGGTGTGGGGTATGGGGGAGGGAAGGGATTGAGGGTTGAGAAAGAGTTGGAAAAAGTTTAAAGCTTGGTCTGGGTCTCGGTCGTTTTGGGCTTCCAAGTTGTGATGGTGGAGGATGATGGTGCGAAATTGCGCGAGTTTTTTGAGTTGTTGCTTCCAATCAACTTGGTTCCAGGTGTTGAGGGTCAGGGAGCCATTATCAGGCCGGTAGTAAGCCCACCGCACGTCATAATCTTGAGGATGCTCTAGGGCCTGCGCAAAGTCCTCGATCGTCTCATCTGGGCTGATCGTCCGAACGATCTCGGCTAATTTTTCATATTTGGTGGGCGGGAGGGCTAATTTGAGCGGGAAAGGGTTGATCTCATGCTTGAGAGTGCTTTCGATGACCTGTCGGCAAAAGTGCGTGACAAAAAACTGGGTTTTGGTAGCGAGATCTTCATCAGAAGTGTCGAGATAAGGCCAGAGAGAATAAGCTTTATTAGTCGACATAAGGGCATTTTGGACAAAGACTTCTCCCTCATCGATCAGGATCAATCTCCCCGTGAGGAGTGGGCAATCAGTGCGCAAGAGCGAGAGGAAGTCTGTGTGCGTAGTGAGAAGTACGCGTTCGGATTCTTTGGTTTTTAAATAGGTTTGATAGCCTTCTTGAGAAGCCTCTTTGAGGCATATTTCTTTCCACCAGTCTCGTTCTCCAAAGAAAAGATCGCAGCTCGCTTGTTGTAAAAGCCCGAGATGAAACCGTAGCAGAGTTTTAAGGAAAAAAGTGATTTCTTGGTCGGTGGATTTTGGTCTTTGCGAGAAGAACGCAAAGAGTCGCTCCGGATCAAGGATTTCTTTTGGCGTAAAGAGAGGAGGGATAGACTTGAAAAAACTGTCTTTCGAGGTACTGATGATAAATTTTTCATCGGGATGTTTTTGGGCCAAGGCCTCCAGATGCGCCACACTCTCAGTCGCCTTTGTAATCCGAACAAGAAGGGGAACGCCTGGTGATGGGAGAGCTACATCTTCAGCACTTGAGGGATTGGGCGTTTGAGAAGCTTGTTCAACTTTTGAAGTGTCTAAGTTCTTTCGTTCATCAGAGCTTGAGTTGGGTTCGGCTGTGAGGAAATAATGTCGGGCCTCCCAGGTGCTTTTTTCCAGGATTGGTCGGGCTGCTTCCAAATAGGCTTTGGGGAGGGAAGATAGTTTGGGTAACAGAAAATTTAAAAGATCTCGACTCGCTAAGACATCAGACATGGCTCGGTGGGCGTTTTCATGAGTAAATCCATACTTTTGGCTGAGGATTTCCAGGGCATAGCTTTCCTCGTTTACCAGCAGTATTCGTGCGAGTTCATGGGTATCGATTCGAGGATTGTGTTCCAGGTTAACCCCATTGGCTTTCAAAAAATTAATATCAAAATCAATATTGTGCCCTACGATCGTACTTTGGCCTATCTTTTCTTGGATTTCAGGAAGCAAGGTCGTAAAAACTTCCCCATCTCGATCGATTTCTTCTTGGTGGATGCCGGTGATTTGGGTCACGAGGGGGGTCAAAGGACTTCGGCTTGCGGTGCAGACTTTATCCATCTCGGCGACGAGTTGGTCGTCGCGATATCGGACAAAGGATATTTCAATAATAGAATCTGCATCTGGATCAAAGCCGGTGGTTTCGAGATCTAAAAAACAAAGGTCGTTCATTCGGGGAAGAATATAGAGGGGAAAGATTGAATAGTAAAGAGGGGATGGTATTAGGTATTAAGTATTAAGTATATTGATTCTTGCGTTTTTGGTTGTGATTATGCTAAATTACGGCCCCCTTAATACTGGATACGTAATACTTAATATTTGAGATATGAAAACATCTCCTCGTTCTCAAAAAATAGCCGGCCTCGTCCAAGAGCACTTGACGCGCATCATCCCGCTCCATTTGACCCCTGATGAAGTAGGGTTCCTCACGGTCTGTGCGGTGGAGGTTTCGGGTGATTTGAAAGTCGTGGATATTTTTGTTAGCAGCCTGGGGGGTCCTGATACTTTTATCAAGAAGCTCAACAAAAAAGGGAAAGCCATAGCCGCCGAACTCCAAAGACGGCTTGATATGCGCCAAACGTTTATCCTGCGTTTCAAAATTGATAAATCGGTTGAACATGTAGCAAAAATGCGGAAATTAATGGAATAAAGTATGAAAAAGATACTCATTGCCACCAACAATCCCGGGAAATATAAAGAGCTCGTAGAAGCGTTCGAGAGTTTATCAGGGACGTTTGAGTTTTTGTCTTTGGCGGATTTTCCCGCGGTTGACGATGTGGAAGAGACGGGATCAACCTTTGAATCTAATGCGCTCCTCAAGGCTCGATATTTTGGAGACAGATTGGGCCTCCCCACGCTATCGGATGATTCGGGGTTTATCTTGGAGGCCTATCCTGAGAAGTTTGGGGTGAAAACCAAGCGAGAACTCAACGCTAAAGACGATATTGATTGGATGGCTCAGTTTATTGATCTGATCGAGCCTTTGGATAATCGCAGAGCGACTTTTTATTGTGCAATGGCTTTCTACGATCCCCATACCAAGGACGAAAAAGTGTGTCTTGGGCAAACTCAGGGCGAGATGATGGAATTTCCACAGACCCCACTCGAAAAAGGTATTCCGGTTTCGAGTATTTTTCTTCCAGACGGCGAGACGGATGTCTATTCGGCGATGAGCAAATCACAAAAAAATGAGATCTCCCACCGAGGCAAGGCCTGCGGGATGATGCGGGATTTCCTTCTTGACAAAAGCTTTTAATCACGTACTATCGGCCGGCTTTATTCTAAAATTTACAAGCTATGGCTCAAACGTTTGCACTGACTGCGCAGAAGAGAGGTATGACCAAAAGGTCTGCTCGTGATACTCGTAAAAAGGCTCGTGTCCCAGGAGTTGTCTATGGGCATGGAGTAGAGAGTACACCGATCTCGGTAGATTATTCAGATTTGCTTCGGACGTACCGGAAAACCGGAAATGCTGCCGTTATTGATTTGGATATTGATGGTAAAGCGGTGAAAGTTTTGATTAAAACTATTGAACTTGATCCTGTTCGAGATGATATGACGCATGTAGATTTTTTAGCCTTAAATCTCAAAGAAGTAACCACGGTAAGTGTGCCTCTCGTTTTCGTAGGAGAATCGCCTGCGGTCAAAAACTTTGGAGGTGTTTTCATGCATAACGTTGAACATCTGGATATCAGATGTCTTCCAGCCGATATCCCTCATGACATCCAAGTTGATATCACGGGTCTTGAAAATATCCATGATCATCTTTCTATCAAGGATCTTGGCATTGATACTAAAAAACTTGAGATCTTGCACATGGAAGATGACACGGTCATTTGTACGATAACTGGTCGAGCTGCCGAAGAAGAAGTTGGAGAAGAAACAGAAGACGAAGAAGGAGCAGCAGAAACCGAAGGAAAATCTGAAGAGGATTCAGAGTAATACTTACGAATATTGATAAAAGCCCGGACTCTTTTGAGTCTGGGCTTTTATTTATTATGATGCGGGAGATGATTCAAGGGGTGTTCCAGAATTCCGTTTTTCATTTGGTTCAAGATGAGCCGGCTTCGCTCGATTTATTGAAGTCTGGGGATAAAGGCCCCGTGGTTTTTGAAAGCTTGAGAGAAGACCGGTGTTTTTTGTCGGAGCACCTGGATCGACTTTTTAGATCAATCGAATTGTTACAGATAAAACTTGATGGGAGTATTAGCAGAAAAGTGATACAAGAGGCGCTCTCAAAAACCCTGGAAGCCAATACAATTACGCAACCATTACGGGTCAAAATACAGGTAACCACTCATGAGTTTGTCGTGTTAATCCAACCTTTGGATCCATGGCCAGAAAGCTTAGAAGTGATCGAGTATCTTTACCATAGGCCGCATCCAGAAGTTAAATATGATACGGATCATTATGCGAAATGTCGAAAAGAAGCGAAGCGATTAAACGTCGACGAATTAATTTTTGTTGATGAAGATGGATTTATTCGAGAAGGAAGTGTGACGAATGTATTTTTAGTGATCGAGGGCGTTTTGGTGACGCCGAAGGAGCAAATACTTCGAGGGATTATTCGTGAAGAAGTGGTTGAGAAAGCCCTTCAAAAAGGTATAAAGGTCGAGGAGAGGGAAGTTTGCCGGTCTGAAGTTGATCGAGCCGATGAGATCTTTGTGACCAATAGTTTGCGAGGAGTAGTCCCCGTGAAGGGCTGGGGGAAGTGGCAAAAAAAATCTCACGTGGTTTGTGAAAACCTGGTAACTTTATTAGGATTGGGAAAATCATCATAAAATGACTACCTCAAATATGGATTTCCAACAAAAATGTCTCGAGCTTCGAAAAGCAAAAGGGGGGCTTTGGGAAACGGCTTTGAAAGTAAAAGTTGAGAACCAAGACGATCTTTCGACCGTTTATACCCCTGGGATTGCGGCCCCTTGTCGTGCCATCGCCAAAGATCCTGCTCTCGCTCGCGTACTGACCCAAAAGCGTAATACCGTCGCCGTGATTTCGGATGGATCGGCGGTCTTGGGACTAGGAAATATTGGTCCGCAGGCCTCACTCCCGGTTATGGAAGGCAAATGCATGCTACTGAAAGCTTTTGCCGATGTAGATGCCATGCCCATCGTGCTTGATACCCAAGATACCGAGGAAATTATTCGAACCATTATCCATATGGCGCCGACTTTTGGAGGGATTAATCTCGAAGATATTGCGGCTCCACGATGTTTCGAGATTGAAGCTCGACTAACCAAAGCCTTAGATATTCCAGTATTTCACGATGATCAGCATGGGACGGCGATGGTGGCTTTAGCGGCGCTTAAAAATGCTTTGAAAGTTGTGGGTAAATCAAAAACTTCTATCAAAGTCGTGATCGCTGGTGCCGGAGCGGCAGGTATGGCTACCGCCAAATTATGGCAAGCATGGGGGATAGGAAACATCATTATGACGGATTCAAAAGGCATTATTGATTGTGATCGAGAGGAGCTTTCTGACCCCAAAAAAGCTTTTTGCACCTACCAAGAGGGTACGATCAAAGAAGCTTTGGTGGGCGCCGATGTTTTTATCGGACTTTCCAATAAGCCTGATATGTTGGACCGAGAAATGGTTCGTAGTATGAATCCAGAGCCTATTATTTTTGCCATGGCGAATCCTGATCCAGAGATTTTGCCACCAGAAGCCAAGGCTGGAGGGGCGGCTATCATTGCTACAGGGAGGTCAGACTTTCCAAATCAGATCAATAATGTGCTCATTTTTCCAGGGCTTTTCAGAGGGCTTTTGGACGCGGGTATCACCAAGATTGATACCGCCCTCAAACTTCGAGTAGCCGAAGGATTAGCCGATATCGTAGAGCACCCTACTGCAGAATACATCATCCCTTCGGCTTTTGACAAAAACGTGGTTAAGGTTGTATCACAAGCGGTCATATATCAAAAATAAGTCTAGTTGTTTTTTTGTGCTGTATACTTAAACTTCATGAGCTCAAATGGTTTGTAGTTAATTGTTTATTGATCATCGTCTTATGGTTCACTATCAACGTAACGTTCGTATAGTTACTTACTTGCTTTTGCCCGTGCTTGGATTTGTCTTGGGATGGAATTTAAGTGTCAAGAATCAGCACCAACAGCTCAGTCAGGTCAAAGAGATTCAAGAAACCCCTAAAGAAGATTTGGTTACAGAGATGCCGATCACCGTTGCTACCAAATATAAAAAGACCAATCCAGACAAAGTTGATATGGATATTTTTTGGGATACGTGGGGAGCGATGGAAGCTAATTTCCTCTACAAAGACAAAATAAAAGCCCAAGATCTCATCTATGGCGCTACCAAAGGGATGATTGATGCTTTGGGAGATCCTTATACTTCTTTTTTAAATCCAAAAGATACTGACAAATTTGAAGAAAATCTCAGCGGAGAATTCCAAGGGATTGGGGCTGAGATCGGCATCAGAGAGGAACGATTGACGGTCATCTCGCCCCTCAAAAAGTCCCCAGCGGAACTGGCAGGCCTTCGTAGTGGAGACCAAATTTATCAAATTGATGGAGAATCTACGATCAACATCACCCTCGAAGAAGCCGTCCTCAAGATACGAGGTCCGAAGGGTGAAAAAGTAACGCTCACCGTCATCCGAGAAGGTGAACGGAAACCCCTCGATATCGTCGTCGTGCGAGACAACATCGTCATCCAAGCGGTAGAATGGAGAAAAGAAGACGATTTGGCGGTGATCGAAATTTCTAGTTTCGGTAACAATGTCGTACGAGAATTTTCCCAAGTAGTTTCCGAAATTATGCTCGAAAGTCCAAGAGGGATCATCCTTGATTTACGAAATAATCCAGGAGGTCTGCTGCCTGATTCGGTAAAAGTGGCTGGAGATTTCATGCCAGACAAGGTCATCGTAAAGACCAGAGGTCTGAGCTATGGAGGTAGTAGTGAGTTGCGAAGTGGACGAGAAGGCGCATTTGCTGATCTCCCGCTTGTGGTGTTGGCCAATGAAGGATCAGCTTCGGCTTCTGAGATTTTTGCCGGAGCGGTCCAGGATCATCATCGAGGGGTGATTATCGGGCAAAAAACGTATGGAAAGGGTTCGGTGCAACAAGTGATTCCTATGTTTGATGGCTCGAGCCTCAAAGTCACCATTCTCGAATGGCTGACTCCAGAAGGACGATCGATCCATGATATTGGAATTCAGCCTCATGAGGAAGTGGAGCGAACCTTTGAAAACATTGATGAAGGGGTTGATCCGCAGATGGAGCGAGCGATTCAGATCATCAATAACCCCTCTGAGTACGAGGCATACCGAACGGGGCCAACACCAACCGTTGCAGAAATAGAAGAAATCAAAAAAGAGGAAGATATCCACAACCTTGAAGATCTTAAAAATGGCGAAGCCGCTCTTGAGGATGAGGAACTTGAGAAAGTTGAGGAACCGGTAGAAGAAGTGACAGAGTAATTTTATGAGCTAGGCAGCGGGATTCATCCTGCTGCCTTTCTGGGAAAGATCCATCACACTTGTGTGGTGGGTCTTTTTGAGAGAAAAAGAAAAGAGCCTCCGAACTTTGATCTGTCTTACAAATGACAGGATTCAAGTCGGAGGCTCGAGCGGTGAAAACACTCACTTTTAGCGCCGATGAAGGCATTGAGGCGTGAGTGCCCCGCTCTTAGAAATTTGCGAATCAGGAGATTCTTGCCAAGTCTTCAAGGGGTTTTGGCTAAAAACTCAGAAAGAATCTCATGAAACAGCAAGACCTTTTTAATAGTTTTTCTTGCTATGTCAAGCATTGTCGAATTCCCTACTTGATGAGCGATATCAAATAATCTATATTCCCCCTGCCCATGACTAGAGTAAATATCAGATATCAAATCTCAAATATCAAATATTGGTGTTTGATCTTTGGTATTTGCCATTTGTTGTTTATTTACCAAGCTCAGGCCCAAACGGTTCCTGACGAGATGTTTTTGATCTTTGATCATCAGATCTTGCGGGTCAATTTTGAGACCCAGCCCGGGCTCCTCCAAACCTCTCATCAGCATTTCTTACAAATCGGTAACCAAAAGATCCCACTCGCTTTAGAAGGCCGACTTTTGGGCGATATGGATGGGATAGGTGAGATCAAGACAGAATTTGTGACGGAGATTTCGCCCCAGAAACTCAAGAACTTTTTAGAAGAGGCGGCGATACTCAAGCCTCATGATCCAAAACCGGTAGAGATTAATATGGACGGGGAAGGAAATATTATTTTCGAAGGGAAACCACAAGCCGGTTACCAGATTGATTTTGATAAATTGATTGCCCTGATTGATGAAGGTCTGGCTTATGGATACAATTACATAAGAGTCCCGGCTAAGCAGATTTATTCGGACGTGGTGGTACATCCCGATCTCTATGCACGAGGAATCAAGGAGATTATTGCGGTTGGAGAATCTAACTTCCGTGGATCTTCCATCCCCCGTAAACAAAATATAAAAGCCGCTAGTCAAAAATTTAATGGTCAAATTATAGAAGCCGGACGGTTATTTTCTTTTAATGAAATCTTGGAAGACGTAAACGAGGAAGACGGATTCGTCAAAGAACTGGTGATCAAAGGCAATGAAACCACCAAAGAACTCGGGGGAGGGGTTTGTCAGGTTTCCACGACCGCGTTTCGTGCAGCGGTCAATGGAGGTTTTCCCATCACCGATCGAAAAAATCATTCTTATGCGGTGCCGTATTATAAACCCTTTGGGCTTGATGCTGCGATTTATCTGGGGGTGACCGATATGCGGTTTAGAAATGATACTCCCGGGGATATGTTGGTCCAGACTTTGGTAGATGGGGATAATTTGTATTTTATTTTTTATGGGACCAACGACGATCGGCAAGTGAGTTTGGAGGGGCCTTTTATTTCGGATATTGTGGAGCCCAAAGATCCAATCGTCCTTGAGAGTGAAGACCTCCCTAGTGGTGAGATGAAAATGATTTCAGAAGCCCATAAAGGTTTTGAAGCCGAATGGGTTCGTCGTATTAAAAAAGATGGAGAAGTGACGGAGGAGACTATCAAATCTTATTATCGACCTTGGCCGGCACGGGTAGAAGTGGGGACTTTTAATCCAAAAGTTCACAAACGAGTTATCCGGGAGCGGAAGAATTTGTTTTGGAACTAAATTTTAGTATTAGGTATCAAGTATTAAGTATTGGGGGTTTTAGTTCTTGTTTTTTTTGTTAGTATCTATATGTATGGTCTCCCTTAATACCCAATACCTTATACTTAATACTTTTTATAGCTTATGAAAACAATAGGAATCCTCGGTGGTGGACAGCTTGGGATGATGCTGCTGGAGGCGTATCAATTATCAGATATCAAAGATCAAATATCAGATATCAAATTCTTAGAGCAGTCTAAAGATTGTAGTGTTGGGACGATTAATCCCGATTTAGTGACGGTGGGGGATTTTAAAAATTTTGAGGATGTTTATGAATTTGGGAAAGCGATGGATATCGTAACTGTCGAGATTGAGCATGTAAACGTCGAAGCTTTGGAAAAGCTAGAATCCGAAGGCGTGGAGGTTTATCCATCTCCGGCGGTATTGCGAGTGGTTCAGGATAAAGGTTTGCAGAAGGCGTTTTATGCGGAGCATGGCATTCCGACGAGTGCTTTTAATTTGGTTGAAAATAAATCTGAAATATTGTCATCCTCGAACTTGATTCGAGGATCCAGGGATATTCCAAAACTGGATTGTCCGATCAAGTCGGACAATG
>DATDAE010000152.1:0-7681 GCA_036525565.1 Candidatus Altimarinota bacterium | reverse complement strand
GGTCAAAATACTTTTTTAGTAGAGATCAAGGGCCTTGGTATAAGTTTGATCTTGGGAATTATCTACACAGAAATTCAATTAGTTCGAGTCGTATTATGACTCGTACCATTCGAGAGAATCGTGGTTATTTTTTATTTGGAGATAAGTTAAAAGTGATCGAAAAGCCAGCGGGCAAGATTTACAGTTTCGAAGATATTGACCAGGTGACGGGGTTTGATCCTGGCGCTCGTTGGAATTTGTATGGAGAGGAGTCTCCTATCACGGCGATTTATGCCGAGAAAATTGTACAGTTACTCAAGGAGCATGGGATAGACTACGAATTTTTCTTTGTCCCTTTGCCTCAAATTCGCGTTCAGAATGAAGGCCCAGGATTGGCTATGGGATCATTGAACACGGCTCTGGAGGAATTTGGGAGAGACAAAGTGAGCACCAAAATTTTGGTCTTACCCAATGAGTTTTTTAGAGACATTTCACATTTAAATGCTGCTGGAGCCAAGATTTTTAATGAATATTTTACAGATTATGTGATGAATGATCAGAACCCGGAAGGGACGTATGAGACGGTGGATTTCCAGTGGTAGGAGAAGCCCTTGTCATCGAAGCTAAAAGCACTATTATGCCGTCACTTTAATGCTTTATTTATGTTTGATTGGCTCAAAAAACTCTTCGGGAAAAAGGATCAAAAACTAGCTAGTTGTTGTGGTGGGGGGTGTTGTGGAGAGACCCTGGATAAGCTCATGTCGTTTGATTTTGGCTTGTCAGATCGAGATCGGGAGCAGATGAGAGCGATAGATGATCTGGTGGTGATTGGCAAAGTCGTCGAGATCAGATCGCATGCAGATGCTACTATCACGAAAGTGAAAGTCACGATCTGTGATCTGGGGAATGGCGAAATGGTTCAAATCTTGTGTGGAGGGGTAAATTTGGAAGAAGGGCAAGTCGTACCGGTCGCGAGAGTGAATGCGACGCTTCCTGGGGATTTCCAAATTGGAGAACGCGATATCCGTGGGGAAATGTCCTACGGCATGATCTGTGCGTCCAAAGAACTCGGACTTGAACGCGAAGAAGAAGACAAGTATATCTGGCCTTTGCCACTGGAGGCAGAACGTTTCCTCGGGATGCCGCTCAATCGTTTTGTGTAAAATTTGTTACGTATGAAAATATCTTGGAATTGGTTACGAGAATTCGTTGATGCGCCTTTGGCGTCGCCTCAAGATTTGGCGGATAAATTGACCCTGCATACCTGTGAAGTGGAGGAAGTGATCGATACTTCGGATAAATATAAAGGCGTTTTTACGGGGAAATTGGTAGATTTTAAAAAACACCCTAAAAGTGAAAAACTGTCGGTAGCCCTTTTTGATTTGGGAGAGAGAGGGACGGTCCAAGGTATTTTTGGAAAAGTGCACGAAGTAGCGGTGGGAGAGATTTTACCCATTGCGGTTGCGGGGACGGTTTTAGCCTCCGGGGTCGAGATCAAGGATGGGGAGATCGCCGGAGAAAAAACTCAGTGTATGATCGCCGACAACACAGAACTTGGCATGAAAAATGAAGGGCTAATCCGATTTCCTTCAAATACCCGATTGGGACAACCGCTTTCAGAGGCGATTGAGGCAGCGGGAGATTTCCTGATTGATATTGATAACAAAAGCCTCACCCATCGACCAGATCTCATGGGTCATACGGGATTCGCCCGGGAGATTGCGGCTATCGGTAATACGACGTTGCTTTTGCCAGAGCCGCTGGTGGCGTTACGAGAGGATCTTTCTCAAACCGTGGAAGTAGATATACAAACTGAGGTTTGCACTCGTTTTTGTGCGATCAAAATTGAAAATGTGACCATAGCGCCTTCGAGTTTTAATACGCTTTTTAGGCTTGAGCATTTAGGGATTAGATCGATTAGTAATGTGGTGGATATTACGAATTTGATCATGATGGAGCATGGGCAGCCGATGCATGTGTTTGATGCGGATAAGATCCAGGGAAAAATCATCGTCAGACAGGCTTTAGAGGGAGAGACATTGATGGCCCTTGATGGGGTAGAATATACCTTAACGCCACAAGATACGGTGGTAGCCGACGAGAATGGTGTTTTATCGGTGGCCGGGATCATGGGAGGTTTGGCCTCTGGGGCTACAAATGAAACTAAAAACATCATTTTTGAATGCGCGCATTGGGATCCTACCGCGGTGCGACTTACTTCCCAGAGACTTGGCTTGCGGTCTGATAGTTCTATGCGATATGAAAAATCACTTGATCGTGAAAACTGTAAAAGAGCCTTGCTTTCGGCGACTGAGAAACTGCTCAAAATTTGTCCCAAGGCTAAGATTGTCTCTGGACTTACCGATAATTATCAAAAGCTTGCAGCACCAATCCAAATAACCTTTGATCCAGATCGTGTAAGTGTTTTTGCGGGCGTTGAAATTAGTGATAAATACATTAAAGAAACCTTGGAGCAGCTTGGGTTTGTGATTCGTAATGGAGGCAAGCCTTGGACGGTGGAAGTGCCTTCGTTTCGAGCGACCAAAGATGTGAGCATACAGGAAGATCTGATCGAAGAGGTGGTCCGTATGTATGGTTTTGAGAATATTCCACCAAAACTCCCAACCCTTCCCATCGAGCCACCCGTGGTGAATAAACTCAGACAAATGGAATGGCATATCCGAGATTTTTTATCAGCGGGGACGTATTTTGAGATGTATGGGTACTCTTTTTCGCACAATGATGAATCTCACTTCACCGGGTCTTCGGATTTTGTGACGGTAGAAAATCCACTTTCCTCTGAGCATCAGCATCTACGGCAAACCTTGAGTTATAATCTCGTCAGACATATAGAATCAGAGCTCCGGACTCATAAATCTTGTGATTTGTTCGAGCTTGGGAACGTCTTTGTTCCTTCAAAAGAGATTTTGCCGATCGAGCATCAAAAACTTTTAATGTGCAAAGCCACGATTGGGGAGGATGAGAATGCATTATTCTACCAGATTAAAGATGACTTCATGGCTCTTTTACGGTCTTTGAGTTTGAGAGAGGTACGATTTGAGCCTACTGAAAAAATCTCATTTCTGCACCCCTACA
The DNA here is from genome assembly GCA_036525565.1 of Candidatus Altimarinota bacterium. Taxonomy (GTDB): domain Bacteria; phylum Patescibacteriota; class Gracilibacteria; order UBA4473; family UBA4473; genus DATDAE01. The sequence continues at coordinate 4,606 of DATDAE010000152.1, read as the reverse complement.
AAACAGCTGAAATCTTTGTAGCGGGTATTTTGGTGGGGCATATTGGGGTGCTGCATCCCAAGTTTCTGCCTACCAAAGATTGCCAAATGGTCCTTTTGGAAGTTTATGTCGATCCTATTTTTGGATTATACAAGGACAACCCAACTACCTATTCGAAGCTTAACCCCTTCCCAAGTGTCCATCGTGATATTTCTATTGTTTTGCCCGATAGGGTCCCTATGGGACTTGTACAGCGAGTAGCCTTAGAAGCTTCGCCTTATTTGGAGCGCTTTGAGCTCTTTGATGAATTCCAAGATTTGAAAAAACTAGGAGCCGGATACAAAAACCTCGCTTTCCATCTTTCCTTTCGGAGTCGAGAGGGAACGCTTGATGAAGCTGCTATTGAAGCATCTTTTGAATCTATCCTGAAGGCTTTAAAAAAAGACTGTGAGGCGCAGCTTCGCATGGAATTTGACAATAAATAGTTTGCATGCTAAAATAGAAAGTATTATTATATAAATATGGGACTTTTTACCAAACCATCTCCGTCAGAAACGCCTCCTAAAAAACGTCGAGGCAGTTGGCTCATGGGGTTACTCGTGGGTGGGGCCATAGGTTCGGTGTTGTCGATTCTTTTTGCGCCTGATGCAGGGAAACAAACTCGTAAGAAAGCCGCAGATGGCTCCAAAAAGGTTTGGGGACAAATCAAACGGGTGATTGATGAGTTAAGTGAATAATCAATCCTGGACAATATAACCAAACCCCCGAACGGTGGTGATCAGAGCCTCGGGAAAAGGCCGGTCGATTTTTGATCGTAGGCTTTTAATGTGGACGTCAATCGTGTTGGAATCGACCTCTATATCACGATCGCCCCATACAGCGCTGATGAGTTCCTGGCGAGAACGTACTTTGTTCTTGTGTTTGAGGAGTTCGGTGAGAATCCCGATCTCTTTTCGAGAAAGAGAAAGGATGGTTTCCTGCCGGCTGATTTGCATATTCGAAAAATTGATCACCAAGTCTTTGTGTCGGAGTATGTTTTTCCCCGTTTGAGGGGTGCGTCTGATGAGATTGTTGATACGGGCTATGAGTTCTTGAGGTGCAAAATTCTTAGTCATATAATCATCAGCGCCGAGATTGAGCCCCAAGACCTTGTCCTCGACCATACTCCTCCCCGAGAGAATCATAACGGGGGTTTTTATATTGAGCGCGCGAAGTCCCGAGAGGATTTCAAAGCCTGTTTTTCCCGGCATCATAACATCAAGGAGGATGGCATCGTATTTGTTGGTTCGAGCTTTTTCGAACCCTTCGTTGCCATTTCGGCTGAAATCGATGGTGTATTTTTGAGGCTTGAGGGCTTGTAGGATGAGAGAGAGACAAAGCTCCTCATCCTCTACTATGAGTATTTTCATGGCTACGTAAATGATTAATAATGCCCCCTAAATTAGACATATATATGAACTTACTTGCTTTTTCAAAAAAATATTTTTAAAAACTTCATCAAAACTTCATTTTTGAAGGATATGGTTTGAAGAGGCTAATATTGATTTATTTTAGTATTGCGTTACCATTTACTCGCCCATGAAATACGCCTTTGTCCACAAAAACTTTCGAGCCTTAGATTTTGAGCAAAAGACCATTTTTTTGTGTCACGTAGTGACGATGGCAGCCTGCTTTACGCCTTGGCTTTCTACGAGTATTTCAGGAGAAGATGGTTTTTTCAACGCCTTTATGGGGCCTACCTTCCTGATGGGATGGGTGGTGTTTATCATTTCTTTTGTCATTTTTCTGCTCTTTTTGGATCGGCTTTTGGATCGACGCAAGATCAAGTTAGGATTTCCTGAAACTTATCTTTATGCGTGCGGTGGCGCCCTTCAGATACTACTGCTGCTTTTGATCTGGTCTGTTTTGGCCAGTAGTGGTTGTGGTTTTGACAGTGAAGTGAGGTTTGGTCTATTTTTAGCCCTCATTGCTCAGATTGCCGGACTTGTTGCGACATTTATCAATTATCAACAAGAACAACAGCATGAGGCGCAATCTTTTTTCCAATATCCCGACCGTGATTCGCAAGACCATCAAGAATAAATAACTTATTAACTAAGTCATCCTATGAGTGAACCAAAGACCCAAGAAAAAGCTAATTCCTTTTTAGATCAAACGCAGCTCGAAGGAAGAGCTACGGGGGAAGTAAAAGTGAATCTTGATCAAGCCCTCAATGATATGTCGAAGATTTTATCGGATGATGATTTGAAATCTTTTGGCCAAAAGGGAGACGAGTGGGACCCCATTCGTTTTGCGGTTTATTGTCATGATTGTCGAGCTATTGTGCCGGCGGGCGTGGGGAGGGGTTATAAAGGTAAAACACGTACGGTTTGTGGGAGTTGTAATTCTCGAAAAATTTCTAGTGGGAGAGAGGATGCCCTCAGGAAATTTTATAATTTAGGAGAGAGGGAAGAAGAAAAAGAACCGGAGAATAGCCCGTCACGAGAACCCCAAAAGACAAAAGCTTCTACGGAAAAAAGCTCACCAGCCCCGAAAAATGAGAAAACATCGAAGCGATAAAATGAAAGTTTCATGAAATTCTTGGGTTGATTTCTCTTGCTTCAATCCTCTATACTTGATCCTCCATACTTAATTTAATACCAAAACTATGAGTAAAGATACTAAAGCCGAAGCATTGGCCGCGGCTCTCGCCCAAATTGAGAAGAATTTCGGCAAGGGGTCTATCATGAAGATGAGTGACCGGGAGCACGCTAAACTAGAAACGGTTTCTTCGGGTGCGCTTTCGATCGATATTGCCCTTGGGGGCGGTTATCCAAAAGGACGAATTATTGAGATTTATGGACCTGAAAGTTCTGGTAAAACGACGCTTTGTCTACATGCTGCCGCGGAGTTTCAAAAAATAGGTGGCACGGTCGCTTTTATCGATGCGGAACATGCTCTTGATCCCCAATATGCGGCAAAAGTCGGAGTGAATGTCGATGAACTCTTGCTTTCCCAACCAGACTCAGGAGAGCAAGCGTTGGATATTGTGGAAGCTTTGGTGCGTTCTGGTGGGGTCGATCTGATCATTATTGATTCGGTCGCAGCACTCACACCACGAGCGGAGATCGAAGGCGATATGGGCGATGCTCAAATGGGACTTCATGCGAGACTTATGAGCCAAGCACTCAGAAAATTGACGGCTATTTCTTCTAAAATGGGGACGACGATTATCTTTATCAATCAGATCCGAATGAAGATTGGCGTGATGTTTGGGAATCCTGAAACCACGACAGGAGGGAATGCTCTAAAGTTTTATGCTTCAGTTCGCTTGGAAGTCAGAAAGGGGAATAAAATTGAAGTTGGAACCGGGGATAATAAAGAAGCCACCGGGAATGAAGCAAAGATCAAAGTCGTCAAAAATAAAGTGGCGGCGCCTTTCCGAACGGCGCTCGTGGATATCAAATTTAATGAAGGTATTTCTAAGGAAAGTGATCTGGTAGAGCTAGGGGCTCAGATGGAAGTGATCACCAAATCGGGTTCGTTTTATTCTTATGGAGATACGAAACTCGGACAAGGAAAAGCCAATGCGGTGGAGTTCCTCAAAAAAGATCCTAAAATTGCGGGCAAAATCGAGAAAGAAATCAGAGAAAAAGCAGGAATCTAAAAACAATATTCAACAGATCAATATTCAATATTCAGTGTCATTCTCAAGTTCTTTAGTTTCTAAGTTTTATTATTATGACCTTCACGCTTCCCGAACTCGGTTACCCTTATGATGCGCTCGAACCTCATATTGATGCACGAACCATGGAGATCCATCATACTAAGCATCATCAGGCTTATATCAATAATGCCAATAATTTATTGGGCGGTACTGACTGGGAAGGTAAGTCAGCCTGTGAAATTTTACAGCAGTTGGACCAAATCCCACAAGACGTTCGAGGCGGGATCCAGAATAACGTCGGAGGACATTGTAATCATTCTTTCTTTTGGGTGACGATTAATCCCCAGGGAGGCGGGTTGCCTGCGGGAGCTTTGGCGACGGCTATTGATAGTACTTTTGGGAGTTTGGAAGCTTTTAAGACTGAATTTAATAAAGCCGCTACCACTCGATTTGGTTCGGGATGGGCGTGGCTGGTGATCAAGGATGGGAAATTGTCAGTCATTTCGACCGCGAATCAAGATTCGCCCTTGAGTATCGGCTATAAAAGAATTCTTGGGTTGGATGTCTGGGAACATGCGTACTACCTACACTACCAAAATCGTCGTCCGGATTATGTAAATGCTTATTGGAATGTGGTGGATTGGAAGAAAGCGGGTGAGTTTTTTGATAAAGGAGGGATTTAATTCATTTTCGACCGGAAGTTATTCCGAAGTTTGAACGTGAGCGGAGAAATCTTCCATAGTGTGTTTTTGTTTTGTCTTCCCGGACTTGTTCCGGGATCCAGTTCATCAAGTTAAGGTCATGCGATCTATATCAGCGATAATTCTTCTCACTAGTTTTTTAAGTTTTTTTCGAGGGGTTTCTGCATTTAAGTGTTTCCCTCCGTCAATTTTTCGTACTTTTGTTTTAAGAATTTTCTCCATTTGTAGCGCTTTAGAAAAAGGTACCACCCTGTCATTTCTCCCATGATGGATACTATGT
>DATDAE010000151.1:0-7714 GCA_036525565.1 Candidatus Altimarinota bacterium | reverse complement strand
GTTGAGGTGAGACTTCGTCTTCTTGGAAATAAATTTCCATGTCGGAAAGCGTTTTGATGGGAAAGGTTTTTTGTAGAAAAGTCGTCATCCCAGGACCCGCTATAAAGTCTTCGATTTCTTGTGGGGTGCCAGGCTTGATGTGGCCTATCTCACCGGCAAAGTTATGGGCGCCTTTGAAAATTTCGCCTTTTATGATGAGACCACTTCCCACGCCCGTTCCTAAAATAATTCCCAAAAGACATTCGGAGATCGGCGTTCTGGTATGACATTCGGCGAGTGCGAAAAGTCGAGCGTCATTCCCAATCACGACCGGTAATCCCAACTCTTTTTGGAGGCGTTGCCCGAGTGGGAAATCTTCAAATCCAGAAATATTGGGTCCCTTTCGGATGGTTTGACCATCTTTGTCGACAAACCCGGCCCAAGCGATCCCGACGGCTTTGGCTTCTGGAGTTTGGACTTGTTTGATGGCCGCCAAGATGTTTTGATAAATCCTTTCAGCGCCTTTGTGAGACTCGGTGGGGGTTTGGTGATCGCTGATGAGACTTAGCTCTGTATCATAGTTTGCGACGTAGATCTTGGTGCCGCCGATGTCGAGGCCAATAATATGATTCATTTTAAATCTTGAAATTTCTGACTGTATTGTATCACCGTTTCGACCAGCACGGCATGGCTCCAGGTCAAAGGCGCGACCGAGAGTGGTTCTCGAGTAAAAGGATCGATTTGTTCAGGGAGAATGTGACAACTGTTGGCTTGGTCGGCCGTCCATTGGAGCCATTGGTAGGCTTTCTTGAGTTCTTGAGAGGTTCGGCTTTTTTGGATCTGCCATTGGGCGAGCCAGAGAGTACAAATGATCCAAGGGTTCCCGGGAACTTGTGGGCTATAATGCTGATCCCAGTTTCGGTGATAGGTGTCTCCAGTGTAGCGAGCGATACCGCCGATGTCATTGTGAATGGTGAGTTCGGCTTCGATAGCCTGCATGGTCTTGACGACTCGTTCATCACTGGCGGGTAACACATCCAGCATCCAGATAAAAGCCAGACTGGCGTCCACCGTATTGTCTTTGATAAATTCACCACTAGGAGAAACTTTGAGACATTTGAGAAATCGACCATGTTCACGAGAGTACAAGAATTTGAGGAAAGCTTTTTGTATGTGTTTGGCCCCTTCTCGAAACCTTTGGGCGTCTTCATAGTGGCCGGTACATTCGGAGAGATCACCGGCTGATTTGAGACCAGCGATCACGGTAGCCACCGTATAACTAAAGATACCATACTGTTCTTCCCACAGATCGTAGCTGGGACGCGGGAGACCAGAATCATGATCAATATAGGCGAGCAAAAAATTCCCAATGCGCAGCACGACATCATTAAACACCGACTGCACGAATTCGATATTCATCGAATATTTATAATATTCTCCCAAGGCTACAAGGATGAGCGCGGACTCATCTTCTTGGATGGGGAGGGAGGGTTGACCATGTTTGATGTGTGGATGCCAAGACGATCCCAGTGATTGGTCAGGATTAAATTTATGCAGTACGTAGCCTCCGGGCGAGAGGATGTCTCGGCAAAAGAGGATGAAATTTTTGACGGTTTCATGATAGCCCGTCTTGGAAAGCGCCATCGAAACTAAAGCCCCATCTCGAGGCCACATATAAGTATAAGTGTCTTTATTAAATTTCATAATATCCGAATCGTTGGAGGCGATGATGGCGCCTCGGTTATCGATTTGGGTTCGTATGATGAGTAGGCTTTGCCGCCAAAGAGCTTGGATATCTTTGTCGACCCCTTCGAGTTTGAGTTTTGGTTTGCGTGCCAATTGTTCCCAATAATGATGCGTGTGTTCGTAGACCAGTTGGGGTGTGAGGGATTTGATGCGTTGGTTGTTTTTTTCTATGTCGTCTTGTGATTTGCCGGCAGCCATCCAAAACCAAAGGACACGAGATTCTTGAGAGGGGATGGCTTTTTTAAACTCTATGACCGAATCTACCGATCCTTGTTCGATGGGATTTTGTCCGAGATGTCCATCTTCGGCATCGCGCCAAGTACCTTCTTTGGCTCCATAATTGGATTTGCCCACGGCAAAGCTGCTGACACCATCGCCCGTTTCATCCCATTGCCCATTGAGGAGAAAATACCTTCTCTGCCGATAATGAATCACCGCATTGAGCTTTGGATCAAAGAGCGCGGTGTCTTGTTTTTTATCTCCATAGAGATAAAAGTCATGCGCAAAATAGATTTTGACGTCTCGAACATGAGAGGAGAGATTCTCGATCGTGACTCTTCGAAGGAGGACATCATGGGTGGTATAAACGCTATCGTGAAAAGTGAGTTTGATCTGTAGCTCTTGATGTATGGCTGTGGACTCCGCGACCAGCGTACTGGAGAGATATCGACTTTCGATCTGCCAAGTGGGGTCAGAAAGCCAACGAAAGTGTCCATCTACCCAGACACCGACTCGGTGGAGCTTTCCAAAAGCCGAATGATTTTCTTGTCCTACGTAAGGATAATAACAATCACTCATTTGCAGCGAAGCATCAAAGTTCACGAGGAGGTTACCGTTGCCAAGGGTGTATTTTTTAGGCATTTTTTGATGATTGATATTTGAGGACTTCTTGGATGCGGAACTGGAGGAGGGTGAGGGTATTCATAAAATTGATATAAGCATCATATGGACTTTCGTACGGAGAAAAATACGTGTGTACATCTCCATCAGCCCAATATTTGGTACTCATATAGTATAAGTGATCCGAGGTTTGAAGTCTTCTAAATTCATCCCACAATTGCAACGATTGGCGATCGGTTTTGGTCCTGAGTGGGTGGAGGAGCGTTTCGGTTTCTTTGATAGCGCCAAGAGCACTGTGCTGCATCTCGTTTTCGATCCACGCTGATAAATCTCGATCGGTGTCGGCCCATGAAATCCAATGCGGTGCGTGGTAAGTCCCTTGCGCAGGAAAAGCTTTGATCGTTTCACTCGGGGTTTTGAAATCTATATTTCTGGCCTTCGCTTGAGCGGGGATGGCTTTGAAAAATTCAAAAATCCCGGTGTCTTCCCACTGATGTTCACCGAAGGTTTCAAAATCCATAAAAAGATTGACCGTGTCCCCAGGACTTACGGCAATCCATTCTAGATAGTCCTCAGAAAGGAGTGGATAGCTTTCCCAGTTTCGGTCTCCAAATCGAAACGCCATATCATCGGAAAGTTTATAATTTTTCGTCAGCACGGGGAGATGTTTTGGTTTTCCGAAATTGGTGCGTTTGTGTTCTTTGATGAGGTCCCAGTCTTCTGGGGGGAGTTCACAGAGATGGGCTTTTCGTACGAGATTGGGATTGTCATCGGGGAGGGCCGTATGCCAACCTTCCGCGAGCATACCTCGGTACCCAAGTTCGTAGATCCAGGTGGCCAAATCATCCCGGTAGAGGAGTTCTGTATGTCGGAAGACTTGAGGCTTTTGGCCAAAGAGACCTTTGATCACTTTGCCATGGAGTTCGACTTGCTCGATGAAATCCAGCTTAGAATACAAAAACGACAAACTATGATAGTAGGTTTCGGCTAAAAATTCGACTCGATCTGTCCGAGCGATAGATTTCAAAAGGTCCAGGACTTTAGTCCCCAAAGGTTCTGCGTATTCCTGACATTGTTCGAGAAACACCCCCGAAAGCGACAAGCTAAACGTAAAATCAGGATACTGCTCCAAGAGTTCTTTGAGGATGCTGAGCATCGGGATATACGACTTGGTGGCGACTTTTTCAAAGACTTCACGATTGCGATGTGGTGAAGCTCCATCGAAAAAAGATTGGCCTGCTTTTGGCGCCAACCATGGCTGATGACTCAGCCGGTAAGGTTGGTGGATTTGGAAATAAAAGCAGATGGATTTGGCCATGAGGTACTATTCAATTTAACAATATTCAATGTTCAGGGTTTGACTATAGATCGCCATGATTTTTTGGGCTTGATCGTGCCAGGTGAAATCAGGGAAATGTTCTTTTGATTTTTTTCGTAGGGTTCGGCGTAGGGCTGGATATCGTTGAAGCGCCAAAATATATTCGGCGATGCGATCGGTGTCCCAAAAATCGACGCTCAATTTGTGACCAATGATTTCATTGGCCCCGCACGTCCGAGACACGATCATAGGAGTGCTGTGTTTTACGCCTTCGACGACCGTCAGACCAAAAGGTTCAGAAACCGAAGGCACCACCATACAGTCGGCCCTGACGTAGAGGGCGTCTCGTTCTTCTTGCCCCAGGAATCCCAGGTAGTGAATGTTTTTATGGAGCTTTTCTCGATCGATGAAATGTATCACATCTTCCACCATGCCGCCGGTACCAGAGATGAGAAAATGCACCTTTTTATTTCGGGCGATGACTTTTTTAGCCGCAGCCAGAAAATAATCCGGCCCTTTTTGCATCGTGAGCCGTCCCATAAAAATCACCCAAAATTCGGAATTATCTTTTTCCCAGAGTTTCTCGTATCTCGTACCCTCATCAGGCAGGGGATCATTGTAGGCGTTGTATATGACTGATATCTTACTTCCATCAATCCCATAATACTGCTCCAAGATATGTTTGGTGTATCGACTGACGGTGATGATGTGCAGGGCTTCCTGCATGGCGGTTTTTTCCCGATGGTAGATCTCGTTGTCGAGAGCGGTTTCCCCACTACGATCAAATTCGGTGGCATGAATATGGAGTATGAAAGGAATCCCTTTAGCTTCTTTTATCTTGAGCGCGGCTTGAGCGGTGATCCAGTCGTGCGCATGAATCAAATCATAAGTTTCGTTTTCGGTGGCTTCCAAAGCGTCTCGAGCAAATCGTTCCACTTCTTGGATCAGATTGTGACCATACAGGGCGCTGTCGACCGAATTGGTGCCTTTGTTGCGAGTAAACTGGTGACTTGAACTTGAAGCAGATTTTTCATAACTCAAATAAGGCGAATGGATTTTTGAATTAATCCGTATCGTTTTCCGTGTAAAATTGTAGCCCTTTTGTCCGAAAGGAATCCCTCGATTACTGACTTTGCCTTTGACCTTTTCGTACACAAAATGAGGCACGAGAAGCGTGAGATCAGCCCCTGCGTCTACCAAAGCTTTGGTGAGATAATATGTCACGATGCCCAGTCCTCCCGAGAAAATGGGGGGGAATTCCCATCCAAGCATGAGGATTTTGGGGTTTGAATTCATTATTTTTTTTTGTTTTTTTTTGTTTCCTCGGATTTATTCCGGGGTCCAGGTGGTATTTCACAAGATCTTAACCTTTATCGGATGATCCTTTTAGATATGTTTTCTCAGCTTTTGCTCCAGAGTTTTGAGCCATTTAGTTCTTCTTTCTGGGACGCAATGCGTGCACTGTCCCAGGAGGAAGCATTTCATTTTCCAGCTTGAGATGCCACACATTTTGAAGATTTCTTTTATTTGTTTTCTTGAGATATCCATCCCCAGCAGTGGTAATCGGTAGTACCATTTGGGGCCATCGGCGGTATAGATCGTGATCAATTTTTTTGTTCGCAATTGGCCAATGGGTACGCCCATCCGAAGAACTTTTATCAATTTATAGCGAAAGTGTTTGCGGGCTTGAAGGGCGCCATCCAGGAAATTGAGAAGACCCCCGGGAAGTGAAAAATTCCACATCGGGTAGGTGATGACGATCTTATCGGCTTGGGAGATGAGGTCGGCGGGGCGAGTGTAAGCTTCATGGTACCCATTGTGCATGATGTGGCCTACCAATGGATAATCAAAAGACCTCAAGATTTCTACATCATAGCCTTTTTCGCGTCCTACTTTTTGAGCCAAATCGGTATGCGCCTCACACATAGAATCTCCTGACGGATGTCCGTGAATTATGAGTAAGAGGGGCATATTTATTGGTTTTTGTCTTTTGTGACCCTATTTTAAGGATTTCTCTGGAGAATGAAAGCGTTTTTTTTTGGCTTATCCTAGGTCTTTTTAGGTCCCCAGATAAAGTCAGGGGTAAGGGGTGAGGATTAAGGGGTATGAATCAGATTATGATTTCAAAAATTTTGTGATTTGACTTTGACAGAGATTCTCATGAGACTACTCCACGATCAAGGTTCCGACCATCCCATTGGTTCGGTGGCTCCCCACGCTACAGTAAAATTCGAACGTTCCTTTTTTGTCCGCGACAAAAGTGACACTCGTTTCGCCGTCAGTGTTTACCTTTTCGGTAGCGGCATCAAATTCATATTTTTTCAATACGTCTGGGTGCGAAACCAAAGCTTTTTCTAAATCTTTTGGTACCTCATGAACCACGCCGGTAGCGATCTCAGGGTTTTTCATGTTCGGTGTTCCTTCATGTGCAGATTATACAGCTTAATAGAAAAATTTCCCAAACCCAAAGGATTGAGAAATTTTTACTGGGAGAGAGAGGTATACTCTTACATTCTCCCCCGAAAAATCGGGGTCCGAGGTCGAGCGCTCAAATCATCGTCGCTCCGCTCCTCAGTTTTCGCGTCGAACCCTAAATGTCGGATTCGCGTCCCGCACACCATATTAGAAAAATTTCCCAAGTCCTAAAGGACTTAAGAAATTTTTCTGGCGGAGAGAGAGGGATTCGAACCCTCGGTCCCACGTAAGCAGGACAACACCTTAGCAGGGTGCCGCTTTCGACCACTCAGCCATCTCTCCGTCGTTGTAGAACTACCGCAAATAGCTCGGGGAGTATAAAAGTTTCTTCCCGCTCGTCAAAGTTTGTATAACCGGCTTTTGCATCAATCCTGATTCCCATAGCTTTTTTTGCGTGGCTCGCCTACACTCTGGGGGAAATTTAAAAAAAGCCAAACCGCATGTCTCATTCTGGAACTAAGGATCTCACGAAAGGGGCTATCATCCCACAGCTGTGGTCGCTTTCCTGGCCGATGATGTTGTCGATGTTTTTCTATACGCTGTATGGGATCGTGGATACTTTTTGGGTGAGTAAGCTCTCGACGGATGCTATCGCGGCGGTGAGTATCTCCCAAGTCACGCTCTTTGTCATGGTGGCACTGGGGATGGGAATCGCGGTGGGATCGAGTGTGGTGATGGGGATGCACATCGGGGCCAAACAAAAACAGGAAGCCGAGCGAGTGCTGGGACAGTCGTTTGTATTGGCGACGATCATGGGGGTCTTTTTTACGGGACTTTCGCTCCTTTTCCGAGAACAATTTTTGGCCGCTTCAGGGGCGGTGGGGGATATCTATGAGCCGGCTTTGGCGTATTTCACGGTGACGTCTGGGGGCGCACTGCTGTTTTTCTGCCTGATGAATATCATGTTTGCGTTTAACTCCGAGGGAGACACGTTTACCCTGACCAAGATGTTTGCTTTTTCGACGCTCATCAATGTGATCTTGGATCCGTTGTTGATCTTTGGGAAGGCGGGGTTTCCGCAGGTCGGGATCGCGGGGGCAGCGTATGCAACGCTCATCTCTCAGTTGGTCTTTATCATTTTGGGGGTGTATGTGCTGAGTCGGCCCAAACGGGGGATTCGGTTTTCGTTTAAAAATATCAGTTTTCAGTGGCCTTCGGTACGAAGGATTCTCAAGATTGGGATTCCAGCATCCCTCACCCAAGTCATCAATCCGATCGGACTGGTGTCATTGATTTTGATCGTGTCTCAGACGTTTCTCGAACCGGGAGCGACGGCTTTTGGATTGGTGTTTCGATTGGAATTTTTTGCCTACTTGCCGGCGATCGGATTTGGGATGGGTGCCATGGCGATCATCG
>DATDAE010000150.1:0-2693 GCA_036525565.1 Candidatus Altimarinota bacterium | reverse complement strand
AGCTTGGGAATAAATTTTTCACCTCTCTGGGAAATCCTGATATTCGGATTAAACTTGAATACAAAAAAGAAAAGGGTGGCTAAAGGACTAACCCTTTTCGCACCCCTTTTCGTCTTGATACAACCAAATTCTACTCCCTTAGCCCCAGAAAGTCAATGAAAGTCCCGCCTTGGAAGAAGCTTATGATGTTTTTGGAAAAGATTTTTGAAAAAAAGAAGCCAAATTATGTAATTAATTACATAGATGCATTGGAAGGCGTAAATTTTATGATTGAGGGATTAGAATATCATTTCAGAAATTTCGAAAAACTAAGCTACGAATTAAGCAAAGTAAGTAATTTTGAAAATTGCTCTCACTCAAATATGGTTAATGATGGTTACATAATGAATAAGTTGAAACATGAGGCCCATGCTTATATTTCCAGAATGGGGCAGTTTTATTATTTCGCAAATTCAGAAATAGTAATTCAAAAAAAAGGAAAACCTAAAAAAACAATTCCAACAATAATTAAGTATTTGCCTTATAGGCATAAACAAGTAGCTCATAGAGCCATTGATTGGAGTAAAGATGAAGACCCGGAAAGTATATATCAACTTAATCGTTCATTTTCGACTCAAGGATTACGATTGGACGATAGATTTGTTTTCCAATTTCTGGCAGCAAATGATGGTTTAACTTTCGATATAATAGAAGAACACCCTAAAATTATTCAAGAAGCGAGCACCTTACTGACAGATCTTCAAAAATATATTTAATAAAGATTAAAATAGAAGGGAGTGTAATCTAAATTGTGTAAATGGGTAAAATGGGAATGATAATTTCTAACCATTATACACCATGAGTAAAAAACACACCCGCAAGGAGGCCCGAAATTTCTCACCTATGAGGAATACATGGCCAAAACGGCCAATCTCAAATCTATGGAAGACGTTAATGCCTTTGTGAAGGATCTAGTCGGCCCCGCTATCCAGACGATGCTGGAAGCGGAGATGACCCATCACCTAGGATACGAGAAGCATGACCGTCGAGGGCATAATTCTGGCAATAGCCGCAATGGCCATAGTCAGAAAACCCTCAAAACCAGCCTCGGAGAACAATCCATATCGGTACCCCGAGATCGCAATGGCGACTATGAGCCGATCGCGGTACGCAAGTATGAGACTGTCCAAAGTGATGTTGAGCAGCGGATTCTCTCCATGTATGCCAAGGGCATGAGTACTCGAGATATCCACGCCCACATGCAGGACATCTATGGGGTAGAAGTATCTTCAGATATGGTCTCTACCATTACCGATAAAGTCTTGCCTTTGGTAGCCGATTGGCAGTCCCGACCCCTGGCTTCTCTGTATGCCGTTCTGTATCTGGATGGGATTCATTTTAAGGTGCGAGAAAATGGTAAAGTCGTCTCCAAATGTGGCTACGTGATCCTGGGGATCAACGGAGAAGGAACCAAGGAGATTCTTGGTATTTGGATTGGAGGGAGTGAAGGGGCCAAGTTCTGGCTCAGTGTACTCACGGAGATCAAGCAGCGAGGTGTAGAAGATGTCCTGATCTGCTGTATTGATGGACTGGTCGGATTTTATGAGGCCATCAAGACGATCTATCCAGAGGCTCAAATCCAGCAGTGTATCGTCCATATGGTTCGTAACACGATCAAATACGTCTCGCATCAAGACCGGAAGGCCTTGTGTAGCGATCTGAGAAAGATCTACACCGCTCCCACTGAGGAAGCGGGGCTCCAAGCCCTCACAGAAGCCCAGGAAACTTGGCCCCAGTATAAACTGGCTCTCAAACGATGGGAGAATCTGTGGGATCAGGTGGCCACGTGCTTCCAATATCCTGATCCCTTGAGGAAACTCATCTACACCAATAATGCCATTGAGAATCTCAATCGGCAGTTCCGGAAAGTCACCAAAACGACCACCATTTTCCCCCACGAAGAAGCTCTCAGAAAGCTCCTCTGGCTCGCTCACCGCGACATCGCGGCCAAATGGAAAATGACCACCCCTCACTGGGGCCAGATCATCTCCCAACTCGCCATCAGGTTCCCTGATCGCATTAAACTTTAATCACCATGCCATTTCCCTATTTACACAAATCGACTTGCACTCCTAAAGAATCGTTTCTCCAAGCCTCAAATCGTGAGAATGTATTTAGAACGATGGGGTATTTAGAACAGCTTTAAGCGGATCAAGCAAAAGTTTGAGTTGGAGAAGATACGCGTCCTTCGGTATGACATCTTTTGCAATCTCGTAGCCTTAATGCTCTTTTGTCTTGCCATATCAACCATCCTTTTTCATCGTCTTCAAGCCCTCAATTATGACCTTATTGCTGGTATTCTACTGTACTACAAAAAATTCCTCAGACGCTGGTCTTTATCCTTTAATCTCGACTCTTTTCTCACCTTCCTCCAACAGAACATCCCTCCTCTCATCACCAGAAATCATGATCCACCTAATCAAATCCCTTTGTTTTCTTTGGAAAATGCCTCCATTTAGCACTCCTCAAAAAACTGGGGTCTTTTTAGACAACTGTATTTGTCATATCTATTTTTTTATTGTATAATAATATGTAGAAAAATAATCTTGCTAAACTCCTACACCATGAAGCCGAGCTATGAAGCCGCCGAACAACTTCCCACTGATCTCAACTTTAGAGAACTTGATCTGGATGTCCTTTGGACGATTGTCGAC
>DATDAE010000149.1:0-3636 GCA_036525565.1 Candidatus Altimarinota bacterium | reverse complement strand
GACCTCAGAAACTTGTGAACTTGTGAACGTTTATTATAGTTCTTTTGTTTTTACGCTTGTTTATGAAAGCCATCCTCCTCGCCTCCGGTCTGAGTTCTCGTATGTATCCGCTCTCTGATAAAAATCTTTTATCTCTCGCGGGGAAGCCGTTACTGCTCAATATCGCAGAAAATGCCCAAAAAGGGGGCGTTAGTGATTTTATCATCGTCGCCAGTCAAGATAACCACGTAGCGATAAAAGCCATTTGTGGGGCTCATCCTGTGTTGCAACATTGTGTTGTCGAGGTCCAAGAAGGTCATGGACAGGATCGGGGGGTTCTCTCTGGTCTCAAGCATCTGGGAGACGACGAACCCGTATTGGTCTTGTGTGGGAATGACTATGTCGCTCCTACGGCTTACGCGCAAATTATTGCCGCCACTTATAAATATGATGGGGCTCTTTTGGCTAAAACGGTCGAGTCCTATTTTCCTGGCGGCTATTTATCGATCAATGACGAGGATATGATAGAGTCTATCATAGAAAAACCCGGGGAAGGTCATGAGCCCTCTGATGTCATAAATATAGTAGTTCATGGGTTTGCCCGCTCGGGAGATCTCCGACCGGCGCTAGAAAAAGCCTCCTCTTCCCATGATGATGTTTATGAAGTAGGCCTCCAAAAACTCTTTGAGACCAAAAAATTCAAAGCCGTTCGATATACTGATTATTGGCAAGCCGTAAAATACCCATGGCATGTGCTTGACCTGATGAAGCTGATTATTAAAGACCAAAGACCAAGCCTTAAGAACAAAAACTTTGGAGAAGTCGTTTCTGGGGTATTTGTACACAAGACGGCAAAAGTAGCTCCAAGTGCGATCTTCCAAGGCAAAAACATCATCATTGAGGCTGGCGCCAAAGTGTTTCATAACGCGGTTATCAGTGGACCTTGTTATATCGGAAAAAACTGCATCGTTGGCAATAACGCCCTCGTTCGAGGAAGTATGCTGGAGGAGGGTTCTAGTGCTGGATATAATACCGAAATTGCTCGAAGCTACCTTGGCCCCGCAACGACAACCCATATTGCCTATGTGGGAGACTCTGTGGTGGATAGTGGTTGTAATTTTGGAGCTTTCAGCTGTACCGCCAACCTTCGCCTCGATCACCAGGCTGTGAAAGTAACGATCAAAAAAGAACGCACAAACAGCGGCCGAGAAAAACTAGGCGCTTTGGTGGGAAAGAACGCACAAATCGGCATCCACAGCTGTCTTATGCCAGGGGTGACCGTCCATCCTGAAAGTTTTGTGGCTCCTGGAGAAGTTCATAGATAATGTGGATATCGTTTAAGTTTTCCAAACCCCAAAAGAACACTTCAACGCTTTTGGGTTTTTTTACACAAAAAGATTTCGGGTTTTGCTAAATCTATCCCCGAGTTTTACACAAAAAACAAAACCTATGAAAAACAAAATATATACTCGCTCTTTTTTGTGATAAAAAAAGACACGACCCTGAATTAAATTTTTAATATTCCATACCAATCCCTTACGGTGTCATGACACTTTTTATACCCAAAATATAAATAAAAAAAACAATAAAGTACCTCAAATAAGGCTTTTTATATAAATTTTAAAACTTTTCACAATCTGTCATGATTAAAGACTAATTATATAAATTAATAATTAAGAAAACCTCTCGACAAAAGAAAGATGTTCAAAATGAGAATGAATTTTAAAAGCGTTGTCAAATTCAACTTGACGGTGAAAGCTTTATTCATACAATGCTCTCGTTTTGTCAGAAAACGCGTTTTTCTTATCTTTATATGTCCATGACGAGGAAAAAAATCCCCAAAATTAAGGACTTCGAAGCGATAACTATTGCGATAGCCTCGCCCGAAGATATTTTATCATGGTCACATGGGGAAGTGACCAAACCCGAAACCATCAACTATCGTACTCAGAAACCTGAACGCGACGGTCTTTTTTGTGAGAAAATCTTTGGTCCCGTGAAAAATTGGGAATGTGCCTGTGGAAAGTATAAGCGAATCAGATATAAAGGGATTATTTGTGAGCGATGTGGAGTGGAAGTCACTCGATCAATTGTTCGTCGTGAACGGATGGGGCATATTAAGTTAGCCGTTCCTATCACCCATACTTGGTTTTTGAGATCAACGCCCTCTCGTATTGGGTTACTGCTTGATCTTTCGGTGAAGGAACTCGAACAAGTGGTTTATTTTGCGATGTATGTGATTGTAGAATGTGATCAGGAAGCTCGAGATGAGGCCTTAAAAGAACTCGAAACGGATTATCAAAAAATGTTGGGCAAGTGTAAAGAGGATAATGCGGCAAGTTTAAAGGCCGCAAAGTCAGCCGTGAAAAGTGGTGATATGAAAGAAAAAGATTTTGATGCGCTTCAAGAAAATATTGTAAAAGATTTAGAAGAATTAGCCGAAAAATATAAAGAAGCTAAAGGGGAGCTTGATATGCTCGAGGTAGGAAAACCTCTCACAGAAACCCAATATCGTAGTATTTCTATGAAATTTGGTCATGTTTTTAGAGCGGGGATCGGTGCTGATGCGCTTCGAGAAATTATCCAACAAATAGATCTTGAGAAATTTATCGCGCAACTCAAAGAAGATTATAAGAAATCAACCGGACAGAAACAGAAAAAGATTCTCAAAAGAACGAAACTCGCGCAATCATTACATCGAAATAATCTCAGACCTGAATGGATGGTTTTGACGGTTATTCCAGTGATTCCACCAGAGCTTCGACCTATGGTTCAGCTTGATGGAGGCCGTTTTGCAACTTCAGATCTCAATGATCTTTATCGTCGAGTGATAAACCGGAATCTTCGTCTTAAAAAACTAATTCAACTTGGAGCCCCCGAGATTATTTGTCGAAACGAAAAACGAATGTTGCAAGAAGCGGTGGATATTTTGATCTCCAATTCACCACGAAATTCGTCTCGTTCTGGGATGAATTACGTACAAAAACGAAAACTTAGATCCCTTTCAGATATGCTTAAAGGGAAACAAGGACGATTCCGTCAAAATCTTTTAGGAAAACGAGTTGATTATTCAGGCCGTTCGGTGATCGTAGTAGGTCCAACCCTCAAATTGCACGAATGTGGGCTGCCTAAAAAAATAGCCCTTGAACTCTTTAAACCTTTTGTGATTTCAAAATTAATTGAATTTGATTTTGCTCACAATGTAAAAAGCTCAGAAAAACTTATTAAAGCTCAAGAAAAAATAGTATGGGATATTTTGGATGAGGTTATTGAAGGCAAATATGTCCTTCTTAACCGAGCCCCAACACTTCACAGGATGGGTATTCAAGCCTTTCAACCAAGGCTTATAGAGGGGAAAGCGATCCAGCTTCACCCACTCGTGTGTTCAGCGTTTAATGCGGATTTCGATGGAGATCAAATGGCGGTACACTTGCCACTTTCAGACGAAGCCCAAAGAGAGTCTCGAGAAATTATTTGTTCCAGTCGAAATCTTCTCAAGCCTTCATCGGGAGAACCGATTGTAAATCCTTCACAAGATATGGTGCTTGGGTGTTACTTTTTGACCAATACTTTTGATGGTAAAAAAGGAGAAGGCATGTCTTTCTCAAACGAAAAACAAATGGTAGCCGCTCTTGATATGGGAATTATCCATCTTCA
>DATDAE010000148.1:0-2388 GCA_036525565.1 Candidatus Altimarinota bacterium | reverse complement strand
ACCTTGGTTTCATACAGCGTGAAGAAAAAATCAGGATCAAAATCTTTTTCAGATTTGACTGACCGAAAGATAAGCTCGAGGTATTTTTTGATTTGATCCGGAAAGAGCATCTCGACGATATAATCTCCACAAACCCATATAGAGATACCTTCTTTTGGAAATGAATGATTGGTGGAGGTGAGGGTTTTGGCTCCAGCTTCTTGATAGACTTTGGCGCCTTTTTTGTCTAGAAAATTATCATTCCCAAACCATCGGAGGATGCCGCCTTTCTCGAGGCAGCTCGTAAATAATCGTTGCTCGTTTTCAGAAATAGGAAAGCCATAGGCGGGATGCGAACTGTAGACACAAAAAGGTTCTGTTGGATAAAGCGCTTTTATGGCAATGAGAGTATGATTCCATTGTGGATCCATGTCTTTGAGGCTTGATCCTTTGATTTTCCGACTTTCGCCTTCTTTGAGCGCGAGACAATCTTCGATCGATTTTTTAGAAAAATAAACCTCATCAATGGTATGGGCAATACGTTGAATATGGGTCGCCCAAAGATGATTAATCCAAAATCGTCCTTTGGTTCTAATGAGCATGTGAGACTCCAAAAGGCCCGTGGTCAAACGATAAAGGGTCGGTTGAGAGGTTTTAAGATTATAATCTTTTTCGAGCTTATGCTTGAGCTGCGATGTGGTGAGTCCTGGGTGTGTGATCAGGATCTCTAGTACAGCACTATGAAATGGATGGGTAGGATCAAGACTAATCATGGAGTCAATATACAATAATCAATATTCAATATTCAAATTTTTCACCAAATAATTTTTGAAAGATTTGGATTCTTTTCTCGGCTTCTTCTTTACTCCTGCGGAGGGTGAGTTTGCATTTAATCTTCATATTGAAGAGGTTTTGGAAAAAATCAGGATCAAAATCATCTTGAGTTTTTACGGTTTGAAAGAGCACTTCAAAGTATTTTATAAGCGCGGGAGGGAAAACAACTTCTAAAATATAGTCTGCGCAAACCCAAAAATGATATCCTTCCCGGCAGAAGGGATGATCTTCTCTCACCTGGGTTTGGGCCCCCCCTTTAGCGTAGACTTTGGCCCCTTCTACGTCGAGGAAAGTCTTGTTTCCAAAAAGGAAATACAAGCCCCCTTTTCGGGTGCAATTTTGACACAGTCGGATCTCGCTTTTGGGGAGTGAGTAGGCATGGGTGGTGTGCGCATTGTAAGCATAAAAAGGTATTTCAGGGTGGAGCTCTTTGATGGCAATCAGGAGATGGTTCCAGGTGGGGTCAAGTTCGCTCAAGCTGTTGGCGTAAAAGGTTTTGATTTCGCCTTCTTTGAGGTTGATCGACTGGGTGACATGTGGATCTGAGAAATAATTTTTTTGGAGGCTTTGGGCTACGCTCTGGAAATGCGAAGCCCACATATAATTCAAAGAAAGACGATTTTTGTCTTTTACTAAGATTTGATTTTCGAGCATTTGGGCGATAAGTCTATAGAGACTGGATTTGGAAATCTTGGATTCTTTCTTGATTTGAGAAAGTATTTCTTCCGCAGTTTTTCCTGGGGTTTGCGCCAAGATTTCAAGGATGGTGCTTTGTGTGGGATGAAGTGGATCAAGGGATATCTGCATTTTTAGTATTCCGAAAAATCGGGAATTATTTATTTTATTTTATCATAATGTTGGACAAGTGTGAAAGTTTTTATAAACATTCAGATTACTTTAATATTATCTCATGGCTTTTGTTAAAACTTGTGCGGTCTCTGGAGAAAAATTTGTCATCACTGACGAAGACCTGGCTTTTTATGAAAAGATTGGCGTCCCTGCTCCGACTTTATGTCCCGCTGAGCGTATGAGGCGACGTCTCTGTTGGCGTAATGTACAAAATTTGTATTCAAGAAAGTGCGATGGCACCGGGAAAACCATTGTCAGTCATCATCATGCAGATCAGCCTTATCCGGTCTATGATAATCGCTACTGGTGGAGTGATGCGTGGGATCCACTTGATTACGGTCAAGATTATGATTTTGATCATCCTTTCTTTGAACAATTTAAAGCTTTGCACAACACCGTGCCACAACTAGCGATCATGAATGACAATGGCGTGAATAGTGAAAATTGTTTGTACTGCGATGATTTTGCTTTTGGGAAGGATTGCTATTTGGTCACCGGGAGTTGGAAGACCAAAAATAGCATGTACTCCGACAATGTGAATCATGGAACCGATATTTTTGACTGTGCATCGGTAAACTTGCAGTGTGAACTTTGTTATGAATGTATCGACTGTCAACATTTGTATCATTGTTCTTTTTTACAGCAATCGAGTAATTGTAGTGACTGTGCGTTTGGGCAGGATTTGATCGGATGTCGAAATTGCTTTGGGTGTGTGGGGTTGAGACA
>DATDAE010000147.1:0-12460 GCA_036525565.1 Candidatus Altimarinota bacterium | reverse complement strand
CTTGAGTCCGGGGATAGATCATGTCCCTGGTTGGAGGGTTATGATCTATTTATTTTGGGCTCGTGAAATTTGTTTCGCTTTGTGGATCGTATGTTTGTTCAAACGTGGACAGTATTTTCTGGCTTCAAATTCTTTTGGATTCGTATTCTGAGGGTTGAGCATTACGATGTAATTCTCTACTCGTTTTCCTTCTGACTCCATACATTCTGTACAGTAGAGGGCGAAGAAGGCTCGTTTTTTTCGGCTTGGTCGTGCCATTTGATTTTGAACGCTAGCAAATAATGTATAAAGGCTTTATAGCTTTAAAAGCCGGAGAATAGTAATAGAAATGGTAGGCTTGTCAAATGATTCGGTATGTGTGGGGATACGTATGGCGTATGGCGATATTTCCACCATACGACGACCGCCATACCTCTAGAGGTTTTCCGCTTGGAGCTCTATCTGAGCATCATCAGGGGCGTCAGCCTTGACGCCGGCGATACAACTAAGAATTTCATTGTCTTCGGTGTCGATGTGTTTGGGGCCGACCGCTTCTTGGTCGATATATTCCATGCCTTTTTTGACCGTGCATACGCAAGTTCTGCAGGCTCCAACTCCACAAGAAAAGGGAATTGGCATGCCCTCATCTTGGGCTTGAGTGCCGATAGATTGGGTGGGGTCGGATTGAAATGATCCGCTGTCTCGTCCTTGAGAATTGGTGATTTTTACATTAGCCATGATGTCAGTATTAAGTGTTAAGTGATTAGTATCCTCGTTTCCACTTTCGAAAAGTCTCAATGCTTCGATTGAGTTTACCTTTTAAAGTGTATTGGAAGTCTTGCACGTGTAAATATTTTCGTTCTTCGCCTCCAAAACCTCTTTTGAATTTGGAGAGACCATACCAAGGGTGTTTTTTTGCTTGGTCGTCTACAACGCCCCAAAAATTAAACTCCGTGCAGCCTCTCGCTTTGGCTTCCTTTATCGCAGACCAGATGGTAGCATGAGAGCAGGGAAGTTTGCAATGCTTAGAGGCTCCCTGGTGGTAGTAGGCCGCCCTTTTGTCGAACAATATAATTGCACTTGAATAATATTTGTCTTCAATTTTTGAGTTGAAAATAAGGCAATCATCCCCAAAAGCTTTGAGTTCTTTTTTGGTGTTACTGAGTGGGAATGGAACAAATTTCTGTCGAGAGACGGTTTCGGCATGAAGCTTCCAAAAAATATCCAAGTCATTGGGACTGTTGCCTTGATCAACCGTGATCCCTGATTTTTCAATTCGATTGACTTCGTAGCGGGTTGATTTTCTCATTTGCGCCAAAATCGTCTCCTCGCTCTGGGTGATATCCAGTACCAAGGTGTGTTCAGGGTTCACCAGATGGGTAGCGGCGGGGACAAATCCAATGGTACCAAAGGTTGGATAAATTTCCTGGTTATCAATTATCAGCAGTGGAGAAATTCGTATGAGATCGACTTTTCGTTCATCGCCCAGATCTTTGTATTGGTGTAAGAAGTATTCCCATAGTGTCAGATCCCAAGGGGCGATCAGTGGACCATGAGGACAATGCAGATAGGTTTTAAACCGAGAAGTGATGCCTTGTATGAGCGCGGTGGCTTTTAGGGTTTTGCCTTCAAAAAAGCCTTTGTAGAGTATCTGCTCTCCAAGGCTTTCTCGCCAGGCGCCAAATTTGGCAGATTGCAGGAAGGTCTTGTCCCCCTTGTAATCGTCATAAAAGATCTGGAGCTCTTTTGGTGAAATCGTTTTGCATTGCATGGACTTCATTCTAAAATATTTTTCCGAAACCGACTATATCTTTTCCACTGACTCTCGAATTGGTGGGAAGTGTGAGATAGTTTTGCGCGAATTTTTCAGCGTTTGGGCATTGACCTTTTTGATAACCGAAAGCTTCGAGATTCGTACCATCAGGACTGATAGGATTCCCGTCCCATTCACGGAGATGCATCCCAAATTGTTTGGCTTTTTTGAGGAACATGAGTTTAAAAGATGGGTTTATTCTTATGATAGTTCGAAAGTGATTATCAGGAATGATGATGTCTTTTTGTGGAATACTCAAACTTGAAGTCAAAACATTTTCCCATAGCTTGGACATGGCCTCTCTGTGATCTATTTTTTTGTTCATAATTCCGATTTTTCGTCGTAAAAGTTTTTGATGTGGATAACTTAATCGCTCCAGTGGAACGTCTTCTGCCCCGTTTTTCTCGAGAGGGGTAACGGCAAGCGGAAGCCCTTTTAGTTTTTGGAAGATCCAAGGAAGTAATTTCCCACCCCAAAACCACCAAGGGAGACTTAGATTATAAATCATAGGATGAAGCATGTAGCGCAAGGTCCAAGAGAGTGAAGCGGAGGGAAGTGAACTTGAGAACTTGGGAACTTGAGAACTTGAGAGTTTTGAGGTTGGATTTATCACGAGAGCCCCTCCACTCACACAGCTCACGATTTTTTCCCGACCAAATGAATAGAGCCTCGCATCAGCATTCCATCCGGCATCAGGGAGGCGGTGAGCACAATCTTCAACGACAAAAATATCATGGGCTTGTGCAATCCGGTGGAGTTCGAGCATCGGGGCGGCTTGTCCAAAGATATGAGGGGCGAGCAAGAGCGAAACATTTGAGGCTTTGGACTCAAAATCATGAGGATCAATGATCCCGTTTTTGTCGGTGTCAATCCACTCGATCTGGTATCCGGCTTGGAGGAAGGGCGTAGCCATCACGCAGCAACAAAAGGCAGGGATGCCTATTTTTTTGTTTTTGGAGAGCTTGAGCTCTGAAATTAAAACCCCCAAGGCGCTCCGAGCAGTATTGGTCAAAATATACCCATCGGTTCCAAAAAACTCCGAGAAGTTGAGCTGTTTTTGGGATCTTATCCAGGGGATTTGAGCCCAAAGATAAAGAGTATCTTTGAAGTTAATTTCTGGTAAGATTTGGTTCGAGATGAGCTTCTTGTTGGTAAACATTTCAGATTTTTAGAAAAATCGCAAAATACTATCAGATAAGCGCCCTTCGAGTAATACGGCGGTATGGTTGTCCCACGTCTCCATGGCAGATTTTATGGTTTCATGGTCTGCCATATGAAAATGTTCACCAAGCATGTTTTGTCCTAAATCTTTGAAATCTTCTTTGGTCCAATATACCACAGCATTGATGGCTTTGAGGGCTTGGAATAATTCTTGGTGGGTTTGATAGGACTTGTCTGCGAGTTCTAAAAATGGGGTGCCGATAAAAATACGATGCCCCTTGAAACTTCCTAAATGGTCGATCGCTTGCATCGTACCATCGGGGTTTTGAGAATAAATATCTTTAAAAATTTGGAAGCCTTGGGCATGGGTTTCAGTTTTGAGGGCTTTTTCCTGAGAGGGAAGCCTATCAAAACTATCTTCAGTCACCATAGACATGTGAGCGGGGGTTTGAAATTCTTCTAAAAAATTTAGACAAAGGAGAGCATTAATGACAAAAAATCTTCCCGGCCAAGGTATAGTGATTCGCTTTCCATGATAGATAAAACGAGTTTGGTGGGTATCGCTTTCAATTTCTTGAGCTTCCTCGATTGATACCGGAATTTTTTGGGATTTAGTTTGGACTTCTTCCATGGCTTGAGAGAGGAGCTGGTTGTCCGAATTGAAAAAAGACTTTTTGGTGGTGTACTCGGCGAGTTCGGTTTTGGCTTTTTGAATGTTTTTAATAGAGCCAAACGTTTCCAAATGTTGACTGTTGAGGCCGGTCAAGAGGCAATAGTCAGGTTTTACGACTTTGGCGATGGCTTTGATCTCACCTCTCGCGTAAGCCCCCGCCTCGAAAACAAAAAATTTCTTGTGATGACTTTCAGAGGATCGAAAGAAGTCTTTATTTTTGAGCATCAATCGAGCGATTGAGTATTCTTGGTTCATGTTGCCAGGGGTTGAAAGCACATTGGCGGCTCCAAATTTTTCCCGCAGAAGATGAAGGAGCATGTTTTTTGTAGAAGATTTCCCAAAAGATCCAGCAATCCCAACTTTAACAATTCTGGGATCTGAAGCTTTCATAAAGATCTCTAGTTTTTGAAATGTGTTTTTGCGTTCAATCGCTACCGGGAAGCTTGAAACAAAAACAGCAAGTGCGGTAGTAAGCCAGATGAGACGCTCAAAACAAACCAGGCCACTAATGATAGCCAATTCCCAGGAAGACAAAGGAAGGTACTTTAAAAGAAACTGCCAAATATAAAATTTACCATCTACCAGTATCTCATGCAACTGTAAGGTCACAGGAAGGAAAGCAAGAATAAAATTGAGTCCCAAAAAAATCAGGATGATCAAACATATGCGCCCGGTAAAATGAGGTCTGGGGAGTATACCTCGGAAAAACCAAAAATTGATGAGGTTCCATCGTCCTTGTTTGGTTCTCAAGTATCCTCTCATGCGGTCCCACCGATATTCTCGCAGTTGCCAAGATTGAAGATGTGAGAAAAGCGTTCGCACCGAAAGCACGATTATTATAACGATAAGCGTAAGTGGGAGTGTAGACATCTCTTAAATCCTACGTTTTTGTTTTTTAAATACAAGACCGGTCTGGGGGTGAGACCGGACTTGTATCAGAGATCTTTTTTTATTTATTCTATAAATCCCGCGACTTGATGGGCCCAAAGTTCTTGATATCGGCCTTTCTTTTTGATGAGTTCGGCATGAGAGCCTTGTTCTACTATCACCCCCCGATCAAAGACCAGAATTCGGTCCATTTTTTGGATAGTAGAGAGACGATGAGCAATCACAAGCGTGGTGCGACTCTCCATCAAGTTTTCAAGGGCTTCTTGTATCAATTTTTCAGATTTAGAATCGAGAGAAGATGTGGCTTCATCGAGAATCAAAATGGGGGCTTTCTTGAGCATGGCTCTTGCGATAGCGATACGCTGTCTTTCTCCCCCTGAGAGTTTAATACCACGTTCGCCTACGAGCGTCTCATATTCTTTTTTGGTACGTTTCACAAACTCATGGGCATGAGCTCTCTGAGCGGCCTTGAGGACCTCTTCATCTGAGGCGTTCAAATCTCCATAACGGATGTTTTCGATGAGGCTTCGGTGAAATAGTACGGCTTCTTGAGGCACAAAGGCAATTTGGTCCCGGAGATCATCTTGTGTGATGGCCGTGATATTTTGATCATCGATACGGATTTGTCCTGAATCCAAATCATTAAACCGCAAGAGTAGCTTGGTGAAGGTTGATTTCCCGGATCCTGATTCGCCCACCAGTCCGACTTTTTCTCCGGCACGGATAGAGAGGTTAAAATCTTTAAAAACTTTTTGATGTCCTTCGTAAGCAAATTCAACTTTTTCAAATTCAATTTTTCCTTTTCGGATTTTGCATTTTTCAGGATTTTTAGGATCTTTGATCTCATTTTCGAGATAAACAATTTGGATCATTTCTTCACAATTCGCAAAACCTTCGATGAGATCTTTGACTTGTCGTCCAAAGTTCCAGAGTTTGTGCAGGAGGTTGAGCGATATAGTATTGATCAGGACGAGTGATCCGACGGTTATCTCACCTGTGCTCCAGAGGCGTACTCCAAAATAAAGGAGGGCGATCATCAGGAGGCTCATGAAACATCCTTGAAATATTTCGAAAGCGGTTCCCAGATTCCAAACCCATTTTCGGATCACGTATCGATCTTGAGAGATATTATTAAATCGTTTTTTCTCAAAAGGAAAGCGTGCAAAACTCTTTACGTTGAAAAAATTGGTCAAACCATCGGCCATTTCAGCCGTTACCTTAGAATCCATGCTAGCATTCCGGAGATCATATTTCATCTTCCAGAGGCTAAACTTGTAGGAGATGGCCATGAAAATAATACCCCAAACCAGGATGATCCACCCAAAGATCGGGGCGATGGTGAAGAGTATCACAATCGTAATAACAAACTCCAGGATGGTTGTGTAGAACTCCCAATAAAGGAGATCCATGATCCGTTCAAATCCATAAACGAGGCGTTTCGCCTTTGAGACTAAGCCTCCTATAAAGTGATTGGCGAAAAATCCAATAGAGTGTTTTTGAGCTTTCTCATAACAATCTTGTTCTATATCTCGCATAGCCGAAGATTGGAAGTAGTTGTTGGAAAAAGCCGCTAGACGCCATCCCACTTCTTGTAAGACCAAAACCACAGCGAGGATGTAAATCCAACGCACAATCTCCGGGAAAAGTGCCATTTTGTCTTCGCCTTGGAACGCCGCGATGAGATCGATGATCTCTCGGTAGACCAGTTGAATGACATTGCCGGTTATAACCCCTATGGTTATACCAACTATGGTGAGACAAAAGTTCCATTTATATTTTACGACGTATTGCCCGAAGTATCGCATAATCTTGCGTTTCGACGTAGTTTCGTTTTTCATAGTTTTTTAAAAAAAATAAAAGGCTTTGACCGGATTAAGGTCAAGTCTTGAGGTCGTTTCGGCTGGGATCCGCGAACATTAAAACGGATCACTAACAGTATGTGTTACAAAATCTCCTACCAATTTGGCAATCATGGCTTTGTGT
Source organism: Candidatus Altimarinota bacterium (assembly GCA_036525565.1). Taxonomy (GTDB): domain Bacteria; phylum Patescibacteriota; class Gracilibacteria; order UBA4473; family UBA4473; genus DATDAE01. Next base: position 5,963 of record DATDAE010000147.1, on the reverse strand, counting down.
GTGTAGTGAATCCCATGCTTGCCATCAGGAATGACCACTAACTCATTATGAGGCAGTGACGAATGAAAAACCTGGGCTGATTTCAAAGGCGTATAGGTGTCTTTGGCCCCCCAAATAAGCAGGACTTGATTGGTAATGTGGGGGAGATAAATCCTGAGATCTTCTTCGGCGAGGACTTTTTGGAGGGTCGGTTTGAGGGCTATGTCTGATTCTGACCAATCTCCAAAACCAAATATGCGAGCCATTTTTCGATAACATTTACCCCAAAAGCTTTTGGTTTCCTGGAGACTCGGCTTGCTTCTTTTTTTGTGTGCTGGTTTGCGAAATTTTCTTGAAAAGTTAGCTAGGTGCTGGATGCAACGTTGTTTGAAAGAAAGAGGCCATTTGATCCCAGCAGCGCCGGTGAGAATGATTTTGCCTTTAAAATCAGGATGCGCCATGAGCCATCTGACGATGACTCGGCAACCGAAAGAATGACCATAAAAAACAACTTCTTGGGTGAAAGGATTAATTTTGTTTTTTTTGAGCTCGGTATCCAGCCAATCGGCATAATCTTTTGTGTCCCATGGTTTTTCTGGCGCGGGGCTATCGCCGAACCCGGGGAAGGTCGGCATAAAAAACTTAAGCACTTGAGGACTTAGGGACTTATCAAGGTTTTTCAGCTCTTGGATTAGGGGGCTGAAGCTTTCAGCACTACCACCCCACCCATGGAGCATGATCAAGATTTTTTTGTCTTTGGTTTTGGGCTCGTTGTGCATATGGTAATCTCTTCTACATTAGGAATCTCTCTCAATTGTTCAAACAGATTGGAAATCTCATCGTCGAAGATGTATTCAATTTCAAAGTTTAAATCGACTTTGTCTTTTTGCGAGACTTTGTGATTACAAATCAGAATATTTATATTGTTTCCAGAAATACAATCGGTAATTTCTCGTAAAATGCCAACGCGATCTTCGGCCATGATTTTAAATTTTAGTTTCCTGAGGAAGTTGGCCTCCATAATCCGGTCTTTTTCGAGTGGTTCGAGCATTTTACAGCTTTGTCGATGGATCGTAAATTCCAACCCTCGAGAATTGAAAGCGACAATGTTTTGATAGGCTTTTGGGTTGCAACACTGTGCCATCCTGTAACTTTTGGTTTTAGTGCCCCCTATAAGGATCGGTGATTTTTGATCAGGGACTTCTAGAGAAACAGTCTTTTTGATTTTTGGTAATAATACGGTGTCTTTGAGGGGGGCTTTTTCTTTTTTTGGAAGCTCGTCTTGGCTTTCGATCCTATTGAGATGATTCTTGATTTTAGATTTGGCTTGTGATGATTTTACAAAATTGAGCCAGAGCGGATTCGGCTGCCGGCCTGATTTGGTCATTATTTCTACCACATCTCCAGCTTTTAGTTCATAATTAAGTGGAGCAATTCGGCCATTTACTTTGGCACCGATCGTCGTATTTCCAACCTGAGAATGTACCGCATAAGCAAAATCTATAGGCGTAGCGCCTTTAGGAAGATTTTTGATTTCTCCTTGTGGTGTAAAAACATGAATGCGCTCCTCAAAAACCGTTTGAGAGAGATTATGTATCATCTGATCGTAGTTCATCGATGGATCTTCATGATTGTGTTGAGATATCCAATCATTTTTTTTCACAAACGCTTCATCAAAATGGGAACCTTTTCTTTTTTTATAGGCCCAATGGGAGGCAGAACCAAACTCCGCTAATTGGTCCATTTCTTGGGTTTTGATCTGGATTTCGGTGGGTTGAGAGCTTCCCACGAGTCCCAAAATAGTGGTGTGGAGACTCTGATAGCCATTTGGTTTTGGGACCGCCACATAGTCCTTGAACCGATGAGGCAAAGGTTTCCAATGCCCGTGGATGGCTCCTAGAATTCGATAACAGTTATTTTCTTTGTTAGTTATAATCCGAATGGCAAAGAGGTCATACACATCATTTACGGATGTATAATTTTTACGCTTCATTTTGGTGTAAATGGAGTAAAAATTCTTCGTTCGACCATAAACATTTACGAAAGGAATCTTTTCAGCATCCAAGAGTTCTTTAATGCTTTCGACGGATTGCTCAATGAAATTCTGACGTTCACGCCTATGAGCATTGATTTGATGCTTGATATTTTGATAGGTTTCTGGGGAGAGCTTCTTGAAACTATAATCCTCAAGTTGTTGCTTAAAGTTATAGAGATTGAGTTTTTGGGCTATAGGCGCATAGAGGTTGAGGGCGTTTTCGGCGAAAATACGATCTTGGCCTTCGTGGAGAAAACATTCACACTGGAGATTATCTATAATATCAGCGAGCTGAATATAGAGCACTCGCACGTCTTGGGCTATACCGAGAAATAATTGTTTTGTGTAGTCGTCATTTTCTTTGTAGGCTTTGAGGGTCAGTGGCCATATTTGGGTTATTTTTTCACATAAAAAAGCTACTGTTTCTCCGAAATTTTGTTCGAGAACTTCTCGTTTGGTGGCGGTTTTATAAAGGACTCCATGCAAAATAGCCGCTATAATCGTGTCCAAATCTGGTTGGAGCTCGAGTAATTGTTTGGCGATTCGGATAGGATGCGCGATATAAGGTCCAGCTTTATTGCCATCCTCGAATTGATCTTTATGGACTTTGGCAGCGAACTCAAAAGCTTTCTTTAATCGCTGTTTTTCAGTATCCTTGATTGGATAATAGTTCGAAACGGACGCCAAAATATCTTGATAATCTTTCTCCCAGTTGTATTTATTTTGATGGGTCATAGTTTCTTGATACTATGGAAATTTTTTAAATTTTGTCTACTATTTCCAAAAAAGACATATGCAAGGTATAGATTTTGGCACTCGACTCAAGGTATTAAATTATGCTTTTGTATTTTTGTTTTTGATTTTTGGCGTCCGATTATTTACTTTACAGGTGCTTCAGCATGATGGATATTTGGCAGAAGCCAAGGCTCAACATGAAAAAAGATCGGTACTTCCCGCTAGAAGAGGGAAGATTTTGGTTTATAAAAATCGATTGAGTAAAGAGGTTACCCCTTTGGCGACGAATAATACGCTCAAAAAACTTTTTGTAGATCCGCTGATTTTGGCTTATCCCAGCTATAATGCGAAGCTCACCACACAAGAACAAGAACCAGGAGATCCTGGATTGGTGGCTCAACTTTTAGCACCACTTTTAATTCATAGTCACTGTGAAAAAGTAGATGGATGTCTGATGGAGACTGATATCTCAAAGGTTTCAGAAGATGAACGTATTGCGATTGAAGGCTACCGTGCGGCTCTGGAAGAACAATTTAATAAAAAAGAGCGAGATCGAGTAGTCCTCGAAACCGAATTAGCTCCCACAAAAATTGAAGAGATAAAATCCCTTCGGATATCAGGGCTTGGGATTGAGGGAGCGAGTCTTGTAGCTAATCCTTTGTTGATCGTTTCGCCAAAAGAAACGGCCGAAAAATTGACCGGAATCATCAATTTACCAGAGCGAGATTTGGAGAATCTTCTCGGAAGGAGACCCGTTCGTTATCTAGAAATTACGGATAAAATTGTTCCAGAAGTATCACAAGCTATTTTGGATCTCAAAGATGATGACAGATATAGATTGTTGATGCGAGGCGTTCGTCTCGTGGATGAACATTGGCGATACTATCCAGAAAAGTCATTGGCTTCGCAGGTGCTAGGGTTCGTCGATCAGAAGGGCTATGGGCAATATGGTATAGAAAAGCGATTTGATCATCTTCTTCGGGGGAAAGAAGGGCTCATCTATGGGGCGACCAATACTCGAGGACAACGTATTTTGGATAAATCATCTAGCATCGCCAGAGCGCTTGACGGAGCCGATATTGTGCTGACCATTGACCGGGTTATACAGGCAGAAATAGAAAGAATATTGGCCGAGGATCTACAGCGGTTTGATGCTAATTTTGGTCAAGTTATTGTGGTTGAGCCACAAACTGGGAAAATCTTGGCCATGGCCCAAGGGCCAGATTTTGATCCCAATGATTTTGGGAAAGCTTACTTGCGTTATGAAATTAGCCCAGAACAAGAACAAGGGGATCGAGAAGATCCCACGTTTAACCAACGAATCCCTACGGTGTTCGAAAAAGGGCATTATTATCGATATTATAATGTCTGGGGACCTGAAGTGTTCCGAAATAAATTGGTCTCAGATCAGTATGAACCGGGTTCGGTGATGAAAGCGATGACTATGGCTCTCGCGCTCAATGCTGATGAAGTGACGCCACAAACTACTTATGATGATAATGGTCCACTGGAAGTGGATGAATTTAAGATCCGTAATTCTGATGAAGTTTATGCAGGGGATACGACCATGATAGAAGTCCTCAATCGTTCACTCAATACGGGTATTGCTTTTATCACTCGGAAGATGGGCGCCAAAGCTGTTTATGACGGCCTCAAAGCTTTCGGGTTTGGTCAGTACACCGATATTGAACTGGATGGGGAGTTGTCGGGGGATCTGGAATATTGGACTGATTGGGCGGAATCGGAGCTGATTACGCGTGGATATGGTCAAGGGATTTCGGCGACGCCTTTGCAAACGGTTTTAGCTTTTGCCGCTTTGGCTAACGGAGGTTATCTTATGAAACCTATTTTGATCGAAGAAATTCGTCATAGCGATGGTGAGGTAAAAGTTTTTGAATCTGAAAAAGTTCGTCGTGTGATATCGGATAAAACCTATAACACCATCAAATCTATGCTCAAAAATGCCGTCAATAACGGGATTGCTCGGGGGGGGCGTGTGTGGGGACATACGGTAATGGGTAAAACGGGAACCTCTCAAACCTACGATCGGGCTGGAAGATTACTAACCGGAGAAGGGACCACTATTACCACCTTTGCGGGATTTGGTCCCTTCAATGATCCGGCCTTTGTGATACTCGTCAAATATGATTATCCAAAAGTATCACAATGGGGTTCAGAAACGGCCGCCGTGACTTTTCGAAAAGTGGCCGAATATTTGTTTCAGTATTATGGAATACCACCGGATCAATAAAATTCCTAGGCGAGAGGTTTTAACCTCTCCCCAGGTGCCCCCGTTAGTTGGTATTCGCTCGCGCAGGGAACCTACGCTCGCTCATAGGTTTTCGACTTAGTGGTTGATTTTTTTGCAAAAAGTTTTATTAGTATTTTGATGAGAGGAATTGCTGATCTCGAGTGTAGTCAACACTATTTGGAAAGAACGAGACTGAAAGGGGCGTTTGTTTGTGATATTTTTGATCGAGAGCTAGAAATTCACGGAGCGGAATCTCCAGTGCTTTCTCTCTCGGGGGCCTTTGCCAAAAGAGTATGGTTGTGTGGGATTTCACAAGACAGAGCTTTGAAATCAGCCTCGCCACTGGCGGTAAAAATAAAAAGGCTCTTAGCGAATTCCAATTGTCATGGGTTGGGGTATTTTGTGGCGCTTGGGCAAACCTGTGTGGAAAATATTCTTGAAGGTGTTTATATGACAGCAGGGCAATTGGGGGAATTATTGCGTGATCAAGTAGAGGATGAACAAAATCACGTGGCTATTACGGCTTCTTTGGATGAGGCTGTTGCAAAGCTTCATTTTCCAATCCTCGTTTATATAACCGGTGAGCATAGCCTTGTGCTTTTGGGGGAAAATCAAATTTTAAATGACTATATTGTCTTTCAAAAAGGTGGCTATGAAGAAGCACCCGTTGGCATTTTTGATCTCCAAAAGGTTATTGATGCTCGAAAAGATTGTACTCATTTGAGAGAGCGAAAAGACCTTCTGTGTGCCGGCGTCCCCAAGATGACCGTGGCTTAGTTTTTGGCTTTGATCTCCGAAAATCCACAGTAGGCTTGAAGGGCTTTTGGGATTTTTATCGATCCATCTTTTTGTTGTCCGTTTTCGAGGATCGCTACCAGTGGACGACTCGAGACCGCGGTTCCATTGAGGATATGGGCAAATTCGAGTGATCCATCTTTTCTTCTGATGCGAGTGTTGAGTCGT
>DATDAE010000146.1:0-8693 GCA_036525565.1 Candidatus Altimarinota bacterium | reverse complement strand
GGAAATGTCCGGGCTTGAGAAAGGCGATTGGAAAAGAAAAAGTTTTTCCAGAAACTGGCGCTACAAATTTTTGTTGTTCACCACTTTTACCGTCATGGATAAAGAGGGTGGCTTCCTTATGAAGTTCGTCCGCCATGCCCGAGAATTTGATAATCGTCCCCAAAGCTATACGTTGAGGAATACTCCGCCGCAGCGTTACCCCCGGGTAAAAGGTATTGGAGATATGTTGTATCGTATTGCTAAAAATAGCCTTTTTGTGGTCTATGACTTGGACGGGGGACGGGGCTGGTTCTCGTGCGGCTTCTGTAGCTTTATTGATTTTTTCTTCTATGGTTTCCCCCAAAAGAGAAGCTTTGTCTTTCGAAATTCGCTCCTGGATGAAAGAAGGGGTCATAGGTTGACGATTTTCTTCTTCTTTCAGTGCTGGACGTATGTATTCGGGAATAGTGGGGTTTAGGTCTTCTTGTGAGGGGTCAGAAATTACCTCAAATTTTATTTTCACAACCCCAGCCGAGATAGGGGATAGAGTTTCAAACGCTCTTTGAGACAGATCCAAAACTCGGTTTTGATGATAAGGTCCACGGTCATTGACCCGGACGACCACTGATTTAGCATTATCTTCATTGATAACTCGTAGCTTGGTACCAAAGGGAAGGATTCGATGCGCCGCCGTGAGATCAAAGGGATCATAAATTTCACCACTCGCCGTGACATTGCCGGCAAAGCCTTCATTATAATAACTCGCCTCACCGCTCCCCGAAAAGACGTAAGGCCTAAAGTCATTGATGATGACATTAATAGCCCTGAAAACCATCTCAGCGGCTTCTCCACGGGTCACAATATGACTCGGATCGTCAGGAGAAGTCACGATATGGAGTTGTCGAGCTCGTTCGAGAAAAGGCGTAAACCATTTTTGGTTTTCTTGGGGAGCTGCATAATCTATATCAAAAGCCAAGATAAGCATCTTGAGGAACTCCGCCAAAGAGATTTTGTTTTCTGGGTGAAAATTACCATTGGGATAGCCATTAGCGATTTCATTATTGAGCGCGGTCACGACAAAAGGGGTATACCAACTTTGTTTTGAGGTATCCGGAAACGGGAGCACACTCGCATCGTGATCGAGCTCTAAATTAGCCGAAAGGAGTAAGATTTTGAGGCCTTCGACTCGATTGATTTCTTGGAGTGGGCGAAAATATTTAAACTCACCATTTTTGTATCCTCTAAGGATGTCTTCTTGTTCTAGGAAATCAATCCCATAGAAATAGGGGTGGGTGGTGTCCACATCCACAAATTTGGCTTGTGCTATCCCATGACGGAGGACGAAGGCACAAAGGAGGACTAGAAACAAAGAGTAAAAGCGTTTTTGCATAAAGTTGATAAAGCTAATCAGATCTATTATAGAGTTTAGCGCTCTTGGGGCAATAGAACCCTTGCTTTTCATATTTGACTTTTGTGAGCCGATACCTAGATTGCCCTCCGATTTAATCAAATCAAAACATGAAAAAAATCGAATACAGATTAGGAAAAACCCCGATAAAAGTGGTTGCGGGGGGAAGTGATAGGCTTGATGCTAGTAGCTTGTCTCACTATAGAGATGCTATTTTGAAAGAATTGACAGAACGTTTGAGATCAGACCGACGACATAATCTAGAAGAAGCCGTGCGGACGGTGACAGAGCGAGTAGATACTCTCATCGAAAACTTGGAAGAAACCGGGCAAACCGTAAAATCAAATTCTTTTTTATTAAGTTTGTTTACCGAATTACCCTTGGCGCAAACCTCACCAGCGGCTTAGGAATCTTTATCACACTGTGCGTAAATATTACGCCATTCATTTTTGTCATAATCAAAAAGTTCGCTTTCCTCAAAAAATCGATCGATTTCTCTGGTCGCATTTTCCAGGCTATCGGAAGAATGTACGAGATTTTTCTGACAAGAGACACAAAAGTCTCCACGGATAGTCCCAAATTCCATATTATCGGTCCCTGATACTTTTCGCACGATCTCTACTGCATTGAGCCCCTCCAGGGCCACCGCGACCACAGGACTACTACTCATAAAGTCTGAAAGCTCCGCATAAAAAGGGCGGCCCACTACATGTGCATAGTGTTCACGTAAAATAGCTTCTTGGAGTTGCATCATCTTGAGGCCGACGATCTTGAGCCCTTTTTTTTCAAATCGACTGAGAACTTCCCCCATCAGTCCTCGCTCAATGGCATCGGGTTTTATAAGGATAAGTGTGCGTTCCATGATTAAAAAAAACTTAAGAATTTGAGAACTTAGGAACTTGAGAATTCTAGATATCAGAACCATGAAGAGAAAGTTCTGGCCCCCCGTCTTCATGAGAGACTTGTGACAATTGTTCTTCGACTTCGGGATCTCGTTCCCCACGAGGCGAAAGAATCATCATATCTCGAGCGACAATCTCAGTTCTAAAATGTTTTACCCCTGCTTCATCCTCCCAATTTCGAGTTTGGAGTCTTCCCTCAAAATAAACTTTCATACCTTTGCGTAATAAATTATGAGCAATTTCAGCGAGTTTCCCCCACATAACTACATTATGAAATTCGGCTTCATCTTTTTTTTGTCCGGTACTGTCCGTCCAATAACGATTAGTGGCCACGCCTACCGTCGTGATCGCTTGCCCGTTGGCGGTGTTCTTTAGTTCTGGGTCTCTGGTGAGATTTCCGATAACCATTACCTTGTTCAAAGAATTCATCTTTTGCTTTTGTTATTAATATAAAGAAGCGTGATCTAACTGAGCGCAATTCTACCAAAAGCCCTTATTGAATCAAATAAAAATGTGCTCCGGTAGGTTTGACACACGCAGAAAAGTTTTTAATATGCGCCGGACATAATTTATTCATTCTATCATGCAGAAAGCTTATGAAAATATCGAATCCATTGCTGGTCCAATCCTTATCGTCGATGGGGTGAGCGGGGCCAAATACGAAGAACTAGTCGAAGTCGAATTGGCTGATGGGTCCCTGCGAATGGGGAAAGTGCTTGAAGTCAACCGAGATCGAGCGATGGTCCAAATGTTTGAATCTACACAAGGTCTTTCTACGACCGGTATCAAGGCTAAATTTCTTGGGAAAGTGGCTACGCTTGGCGTTTCACTTGATATGCTTGGACGTATTTTTAACGGAGCCGGGAAACCTATAGATGGAGGGGCTGAAATTTTAGCGGAGAAACATATTGATATTGCTGGAGCTTCTATTAATCCTTATTCACGAGAGTTTCCCTCTGATTTTATTCAGACGGGAGTTTCTACGATTGATGTGATGAATACCCTTGTACGAGGACAAAAACTTCCAGTGTTTTCAGGGGCTGGGCTGCCTCATGCAGAACTCGCTGCACAAATTGCTCGTCAAGCGAAAGTAAATGATGGATCTGACTTTGCGGTGGTATTTGGAGCGATGGGTATTACCTTTGAAGAAGCCATGTTCTTCCAAAAAGAATTTGAATCTACCGGGGCTATCGAAAAAGCCACACTCTTTATCAATACTGCGGCAGATCCAGTGGTAGAACGTATTGCGATTCCACGGATGGCGCTTTCTTATGCTGAGTACTTAGCTTTTGAAAAAGACATGCATGTGCTCGTGATCCTGACCGATATGACCAATTACGCCGAAGCGCTTCGAGAAGTATCGGCTTCGAGAAAAGAAGTTCCAGGACGTCGAGGATATCCAGGGTATCTTTATACTGATCTCTCTACGATCTACGAACGAGCTGGACGAATCAAAAATGCCAAAGGATCTATCACGCAAGTGCCTATCCTTTCTATGCCAGAAGATGATATCACCCATCCCGTGCCAGATTTGACCGGATATATCACCGAAGGACAATTTGTACTCGATCGAGTGTTACACCAAAAACAAAGTGCGCCACCCGTAGATGTACTTAAATCACTTTCACGGCTTGCGGGTGCGGGACGAGGGGAGGGCAATACTCGAGACGACCATGCCAAGCTCTCTGATCAACTCTTTGCGTGTTACGCACGGGGAAAAGATGTACGAGAACTAGCAGTAGTGCTCGGGGAAAGCTCGCTTTCAGAGGTCGATAAACTATATCTCAAATTTGCGGATAAATTTGAACGTGAATTCGTAGGACAAAGTTTCCAAACCGATCGAACGATCATCGAATCACTCGAACTTGGGTGGGAACTCCTTCGACCATTCCCGATCACCGAACTCAAACGGCTCAATCAAAAAACGATTGATCAATTTCATCCGGATCACAGGAAATAAGGGGTAAGTATTAAGTATTAGGTATTAAGGAGCTACCAAATGGTGGCTCTTTTTTTATATTTATGATAAAATAGACTGATGTGCTGGAGTATGACGGCCTCGATAGCTATGACCACGGTAGGGGCAGCGGCGGTGGGCTATGGTGCGTATACCAAACAACCCAAAGACCTCCTGATTCCTTTGGCGTATTTTACTGGTATGGAGGCTTTGCAAGCGATGAGCTATACGGTGATCGATATTTGTGGTATTCCATTAAACCAAATTTTGACCGTTTTAAGTTTTATCCATATCGCTTTTCAGCCTTTTTTTATAAATATGCTGATGATGTATTTCATCCCTCAGGATGTGAAAAAACGCATTCAGGGTTGGGTCTATGGACTTTGCGGAATAGCTACTGTGAGTCTATTACTTCAATTGTATCCATTTAATTGGTCTGAATGTGTGCCCGGAAGCCTGCTTTGTTCAGAGCAACTATGTACGGTTTCAGGTGATTGGCATTTGGCCTGGGAAATACCACTCAATGGGATCTTTAATTATTTTGCCTCGAAATGGTTTGTACTCGCATTACCTGGCTATTTTTTGGCAGGATTGGTTTTGCCATTTGTTTATGGAGCATGGAAGCCGAATCTTTTTCATATTGTTTTGGGACCGTTGGCGGCTTATTTTTTATTGGATAACATGTCGGAGGCGGGTGCTGTTTGGTGTTTGATTTCTATTGGACTCATTATCTTAGTTCTTCCGGGAAATACTATTGGTAAATATTTGCATACCCAAAAATGGTTTTTTTATGAAAAGCCTAAAGGTATGAGAAAAAAACAAAAAAAGATAAAAGCCTTTATTTAGTGCTTCTGGTCTTGCACGGTTTTGGACAGCTCGATAATCTTACCCCAGATCTCCAGGAGTTTTTCGTCAGGGATGTCACCACCATTGGCCTCTATAAGCATTCGAAGGAGTTCTCGTTCCCGCGAGACATCATTGACATCGAGTCCATGAGCGTTTTTATGCTGACCTATTTCTTGCGCGAGACGAATCCTTTTTTTGAGGAGATCCAAAATCCCCACATCAATCTTATTGATCTTCGTTCGGGCATCGATAATCGCTTTCGGAGTATTTTTTTTAGACATCGCGAGTCATTGTACTCTTTTGGGGATTCTTGTAACTTGATTTATACGTAAAATCATGTTATAATATAATATAATTACTAAAAAGCTCATGTTTCAAACACAGGCTCTCGGTGGTTCTTGGTCAACGTTCTAAATAACGTTTTGATCTTGTGTCATTTATTCTCGGTTATAAAAAACACTCCTTATCTTTTCGTTGGTAAGGAGGTTTTTTATTTTTTGGGCATAACCATGACGACAAATTCACCTCGAGTATTTTCTTTATCAAAGTGATCTTGGGCTTGCTGGACGCTACCTCGGAAGATTTCTTCGTGGATTTTGGTGAGTTCTCTACCGACGCAGATCGTACGTTCGGCACCCACTAGTTCTTTGAGTTGTTCGAGGAGTTTTCCAAATCGATGGACGGATTCATAGAAAATATGCGGCATCTTAGACTCTTTCATGGAAGTCAAAAGTGTCTGACGCCCTTTTTTGTGTGGTAAAAATCCATGAAAGACAAATTGATCGGCTGGCATGCCGCAGGCTGATATCAAGGTGGTTAGAGCACAGGGGCCTGGGATAGGGGATATGGGGATATTGGCTTGGGCAGCAAGGGAGGTGAGTTTGTATCCAGGATCAGAGATGCACGGCGTTCCGGCATCTGAGATGTAGGCGGCGGTTTCGCCTTTTTTGATACGTTTTATGATTTCTTCGGCTTTTCGGTCAGAGCTTTGCGCGTGAAAAGAGAGGAGGGCGGTCTGGATTTCATATTTTTTTAAAAGAATGCCCGCATGACGTGTGTCTTCGGCTACTATAAAATCGACCGATTTCAGAGTTTCAACGGCTCGGAAAGTCATGTCTGATAGATTTCCGATGGGGGTAGCGACAATGTAGAGTTCTGGCATCGGAGAGCAATATAGATGAATTCATCCTCGAGCGAAATAAATTTTATGGGAACGAGAGAGCCGAGAGGTCTCCCTTAGTGTTGCTGTTCACAGGGTTAACCCTGCTGCCTTGAAAACACACTGAGGAAGATTCCTCCGCTCACATTTACCTAATATTTTAATTCCGGTCGAAAATGTTTTTCTGTTACAATGCCCTCACATGGCTATACATTCACATATTGAAGACGAAAATACCTCGGGAAAAGTGGCGCAAGGGGTATCAACTGGGGACGATGCTGAAAAATTTGAAAATCAGCTACGACCACAATCTTTTGAAGACTATATCGGTCAGGCCGAAGTAAAAGATAATCTCAGGGTTTTCGTACAAGCCGCTTCTAACCGAGGCGAATCCTTGGATCATACGCTTTTTTATGGTCCACCAGGTTTGGGAAAGACCACTTTGGCTATGATCTTGGCCAAAGAAATGCAGACGCAACTTCGGGTGACTTCCGGCCCAGCGCTCGAAAAGCCAGGCGATTTGGCCGCTATTTTGACGAATCTGCAAGAAGGGGACTTTCTTTTTATTGATGAGATTCATCGCCTGAGGATGCCAGTAGAGGAGATTTTGTACACGGCGATGGAAGACAATGTGATAGATATTATCATTGGGAAAGGGCCATCCGCTCGTACCATGAGACTTGATATTCCTTCCTTTACCTTGATAGGGGCTACCACCCGACTTTCGATGCTTTCAGGGCCTTTGAGAGACCGTTTTGGGCATATAGAGAAGCTTCGTTATTATGAGTCGACTGAAATCCAAGAGATTATTGTGCGTTCGGCTCAAATCCTGGATATTGAGATTGAAGAAGCTGGTTGCTTGCAATTGTCCCATTGTGCGAGGAAAACACCTCGAATTGCCAATAGACTCCTGCGTCGTATGCGTGATTTTGCGCAAATAAAGCATGATGGCGTGATCACTCAAGTGGTGGTAGAGGAAAGTCTGCAAAGTTTATCTATTGATAGCCGAGGATTGGATTATTCGGATCAACAATATCTCAGAGCGTTAGCTGAAAAATTTGCCGGGGGCCCGACCGGCGTCTCCACGATTGCCGCCGCGATATCCGAAGAAGAAAATACGATTGAAGATGTCATTGAACCCTTTCTCATCCAAGAAGGCTTTATCCAAAAAACCCCGAGGGGAAGGCAGTTGACCGATCTGGGATGGGGGCATTTAGGATTGACCGATGGCCAGGCCACAAACCCAACAACCCAACAACGGAAAACAGGGCAGGTGAGTATCGAACTTTGATCTATCCACTGATCATAAACTGCTTGTTGGTGACTTGCATCAACATTTCTTTTACCAGTCCGGCAAGTTCTTCGGAGAGAGGACGTAGACTTTCTGATTGTTCTCCGGCTTTTCGGGCTTGTTTGAGAGCGAGAAGGAGATGCTCAATAGCGGGAAGTTCTTTTTGATATTGCATGTATCGCAGGCTATTGGTGAGATGGTCCATCGATCGTGATATAGATTTGGTCGCGATTAGATCAGCCGAGTTTTGTTTTCGAGTGAGTTTATCATTGAGCGTAATAATTCGATGAAGATGAAATTCAGCTTCTTCGGTTTTCCCATCTCGGATAAGACTGATAAATCTTTTGATTTGCGCCTGGAGTTCAACGGTGTTTTTGGTGAGATCGCCTCCATGAAAAAGTTTGAGCTGCCGGTAGGTCATAATCCCGACTTCTCGACGATTGAGAAATTTAAAAGGAAGATATTTATTGTCAGCTGGGAGATGGGCGACTTGGTATTTTTTGGCATAAGCAAAGAATGGCGCATACCATTCATCTTTGTCGACATCATCAGCAATATTCCTCAATTGGCTCATATACAGACGTGTATCGACCCGAGTCGACCTGAAAAGCATACCCAAAAAGCCGGCTTTGGTAACCGGATCATGTGGCCTAAAGGCTTGAGAATTATTAAAAATCACTTTATTTCTTAGTCCTTGATCAACTACAGAAGCATACCAAGCATTTGGGTCAATGTCAGCAAAACCAGTGTCTCCTGTGAATTCTGGATGGACGAGGGGAATCCCCGCTGCACGAAGCGATATAGTCAAAGCTTCTGCTCGGGAAACCGTCTTGTAACCTTGGAAGGTGCCGTCTTCGAAAGGCGTCATGATGCCCACATCCCTCAGGTGGTAAAACATAGACGCATAAGGATCATTGGGGTCTATATCTGAAAAAGCGTTGGCCGTAAGCAGTAAGCAGTGCGTAGCAAACAGTAAACTTAAAAACTTGAGTACTTGAGAATTTGGGAACTTTATCATTAACTCAGAGTATAAATTTTGTTCTCGCTTGGTCAAATTTTTTGTACGTAAAAAAATAGATCCCAAAAGTCAGGGGGATACTTTGTAATCAAGGTTGTTCTTTTGTCTCGTTTCTGGTATAATTACCCGAATG
>DATDAE010000145.1:0-2002 GCA_036525565.1 Candidatus Altimarinota bacterium | reverse complement strand
CGTAATGATTTTGATCATTCCAAAAGAGAAAACAACCACCCCCACGCCCACGAAGGCCCAGATGATGATGTCGCGTCCTTTGGTCTTTTTTTCTTGGTCCCCTCCACTAAAAATAAACATAAACCCCCCGACAATGATCATGAGTACCGCCACCGTGAGGGCCGCCCCGAGGATAAAGTTTACGACCTGTGGGAGGAGGTTGTCTTTTAAGAACTCAGCCATATTTCCTTTCCCGGTATCGTTCGTAGGCAGGACTCCACCATCAGTCATAAGCACTGGTCCGACGCTTCTAGCATAGAGTTCTTTGGCCCATTCCATATTTGAGGGGTATTAAATCAGATTATTATACCATAAATAAGGGGTATGGGGCAAGTATTATGGGGGAATCCTTTTCTCAGTATTAAGACCAGCGGTCTCAGGCTGCGTGTTGTCACCCTGAATTTATTTCAGGGTCTTGTTCCATAAGCTTTAAGCTTGGAAATTAAGATTCAAGATGCTGAAACGAGTTCAGCACGACAAGAAGAAAGATGGTTTCTGTTTTGTGGTTTCCTTTTGATAAAAAAAGACCTCTGCGATTTGCAGAGGTCTTTGGTCTTTTCTTTTTGAAGGTTTTCTTAAGCGGGTCGTGTTCCGAAACCGGCTTGAAGTAAAGTATTAACCAGAGCGAAGGAGATCAAGATAACAATGATACCGATCGCAGCGTAAAGCATGATGTTTTTGGCTTTCTCGACTTGTCCATCGTCCCCTCGTGCGGTTACATAAAGGAAACCGGCGAAGATGATAAACGCCGTAGCGATCACCCCGAGGAAGAATAGAGCGAAATTAAGGAGGGTCGTGATAGCTTGTCTGAGTGATCCGTTCCAAGCTCCGGTGTTGGCCTGAACCAAGGTCGGGTTGTCGGTGATATCAATCATCTGAGCCTGTGCGATATCTCCGGTGAAGAAGGATAGTGCGCACGTGAAGGCGAGAGCGATCATGGTAAGTTTTTTCATGCGGTTGAATCTTAAAATTTTATTTTTAGATTTTTAGGATCTAGAATTTTTAGAACTCTAGAGTGTAAAAGTCATCAACTTTCTACCCATTCTAGCACAATTGTAGAGTTTGCGCAATAGTTTTGTAAAGTTTTTATAAGTTGAAACTGGATTAAGTTTAACTAGTTTTTTCCCATCCTCCAAATTAATTTATGAGATTAATCATTTTGGGGACTGTATTATGTATTAAGTATTGAGTATTAAGGGGCTTTGTTTCTGGTTTTTTTGAGATTTTTAGATATTCTTTAGTTATGCTTTGTGAACCCCTTAGTAACGTCCTGAGAACCACCAAAGTGCATTTGACTCGACTCAAAGAGCTTGGACTTTTGACGGTAAGAGATCTTTTATATTTTTTCCCGCGAGCGCTCGAAGTGAGAATTCCTCGGAGTCGTTTTGCGGATTTAGAGTTGGGAGAAAAAAACACTATCAAGGGGACACTGCTCCATTTTGCAAAAGAAAAAACCAAATATGGTAAAGTTCTAGGGAAAGGGATATTGGTGCTGGAAGACGAATCCGAGCTTGAGGTGGTCTGGTTTACGATGCCTTATGCCCTGCGCAACGTGGAGTTGCCCAGGGCGGTTTATCTGGTGGGCAAGGTGGTTCGTAATTATGGCGTGGTCCAGATCACCAACCCGGAGGTTCATTTTCATACGTCGGTCCATCTTGGAGGTATAACCCCCATCTATCCAGAGTCGCCGCCACTGACGACCAAATGGTTCCGGGACAAAATCTTTCCCTTGCTGCATTTTTGTGATGAATTCACCGACCCGCTCCCAGAAGCTATCATCGAGGCAGAAGCCCTGATGCCTAAAAAGCTTGCGATGAAGCAGATTCATTATCCTGAAAGTATGGAGGATTGGGGCGCGGCGAAACGGCGACTCGGCTTTGAAGAGATTATGGGCATCCAGTTGCGGGTGATGCAGGCCAAGATTTTGCGAGAAAAGATTCGCCAAAACCCATACCCCATACCC
>DATDAE010000144.1:0-4617 GCA_036525565.1 Candidatus Altimarinota bacterium | reverse complement strand
CTCCCTCCCGTCCGTGGCACCAAACCTTTTTCCGAAGATCCTCTTGAAAGAAAAGCTGATAATTCCCAACCGCTGTCTTGTTTGGCTTTCAAAATTGCTACCGATCCTTATGTAGGACGAATTACCTTTGTACGAGTTTATTCAGGTATTCTCAAGTCTGGGAGTTATGCTTATAACGCTAACACCGGAAAAAAGGAGAGAGTGGGACGATTACTCCAAATGCATGCCAATACTCGTGAAGAAATTTCGGAAATTCCAGCCGGACATATTGGCGCCGTCGTAGGGCTTAAAGAAGCCAAAACTGGAGAAACTTTGGCTGACGAGAAAAATCCTATCGTGCTTGAATCTATGGAATTCCCAGAACCCGTGATCGCTATTTCGGTAGAACCAAAAACTAAGGCCGATCAAGAAAAAATGGGGATTGCGCTCCAAAAATTGGCCGAAGAAGATCCCACTTTCCGAGTGTCCACCAACGAAGAAACTAACCAAACGATTATTGAAGGAATGGGGGAACTCCATCTTGATATCATCGTAGATCGAATGAAACGAGAATTTAATGTGGAAGCCAATATCGGACAACCACAAGTAGCGTACCGAGAAACGATTCAAAAAGAAGTTGAAGCTGAATATCAACACAAGAAACAATCTGGTGGTCGAGGGCAATTTGGTCATGTGCTTTGTCGAATTCGTCCTGGAGAACCTGGGGCTGGGTTTACGTTTAAAAACGTTATCAAGGGAGCCTCAATCCCAAATGAATACATCCCAGGATGTGAAAAAGGTTTTAGAGAAGCCTGTAATACTGGAGTTATCGCTGGATATCCAATGGTCGATATTCATGTAGAACTCTATGATGGATCTTATCATGATGTAGATTCTTCAGAGCTAGCCTTCAAAATTGCCGCAACCCAAGCTTTCAAGGAAGGAGCCAAAAGAGCTGATCCAGTGCTTCTTGAGCCTGTGATGAATGTCGAAATCGTGACTCCGGAAGATTATATGGGAGATGTGATGGGAAATGTTTCATCCAAACGAGGTCAAATCATAGAAATGGGCGAACGAGGTATGGCCAAATTTGTGAAAGCCAAAATCCCTCTCTCTGAAATGTTTGGATATGCTACGGATCTTCGGTCTATGACGCAAGGACGAGCCAGCTACAGCATGGAATTTGGAGAATACAGTAAAGTACCAAAAAATGTATCTGAGAAAATTATTGAAGAACGGAAAGGCAACTAAAAAGATTTCAAGATAAGACCAAGTCCGGACTCTTCCAGAGTCCGGACTTTTTGATAAAAACCAATTCTAAAATCTTATTATTTACATCAAACCACAAACCCAGCTTTTGTCTCTCAGATTTAGTTTGCTTTTTCTCCTCAAATCCTTAAAAAGATAGAGACCCTTTAGGCCTTAGATAATGGACGATATAACGATTTACTGTCCTGACTGCCGTGGGAGATTTACCGTTGCTCACGAAGAAATTCAAGAGGGCGAGATCTTCGAATGTTTACTCTGCGGCGCAGAAGTAGAAATCCTTCAAGAAGACCCCTTGAAGGTAAGGCTCTTTTGTGAAGATTTTGATTTTTAAGAGGTTTTTAAGAAGTTCCCCAGTATCTCTCGGCCAAAGGCCGTTCCAACAGACTCAGGGTGAAATTGGAGGCCATACCATTTGTAGGCTAAATGTTCCATCGCCATGATACTTTGATCTGTTTTTGAGTAAGACGAAATAATCCAACCCTCTTTTTGCATTAGTATGGCATCTTGTGGGTCAATAATCATTGAGTGATAGCGTATACCTTCGATATCATTCGGCATACCTTTAAAAAGTCCATCATGATAGTTGATCAACATCTGATCTTTCTTGCCATGCTGCGGTTGGGTTTTTATAATTTTTGCACCACAATGAGCCCCCATCAATTGATGCCCCAAACAAACCCCAAGTATTGGAATAAGTCCTTTTATTTTTTGCAATACTATGGCACTATGGCCAATATCCTTGTTTTGGTAAACAGAACCAGGCCCCGGCGAAAGGATAAGGTGTGTAAAATCGTTCTCAAGTTCTAAAGTCCCCAAGTTCCCAAGTTTATCATCATCACATTTCAGCACCAAGACTTTTGCTCCCAAGTATTTGCAATATTGTTGCAAGTTATAGGAGAAGCTATCATAGTGGTCGATGATGAGAACTTTCTTTATGGGGCTCATGTCAAAATCAATATTCAGTATTCAATATTCACGAACACGGGAATAAATCAAAAGAAAAAGTGATTTCATGAATATTGATTATTGATAGGTTGAATATTGAACTCTATACTAAGCCCATGATTGTACTTGGTATTGATCCTGGATACGAACGCTGTGGCTATGCCATTTTGAAGGCTGTTTCAAAAAAGGAACATGGAACAAGGGGCAAGGGCCAAGGTTCCATACCCCATACCCCTTACCCCTCTATACTGGATCTAGGCGTTATCAAGACTTCCCCCAAAGAGGCTTTTTCAGATCGACTAAAAGAGGTTGGGGATGATATCGCCCTCCTACTCAAGACACACCAACCCGATATCCTGTCGATCGAAGATCTTTTCTTTGTACAAAACGTAACCAATGGCCTGCGAGTAGCTGAAGTCCGGGGTATGATCACCTACCTTGCCAAACAACAATCCTGTCTCATCCTGGAACCAAAACCTATAGAGGTAAAACACAGCTTCACTGGCAATGGCAAAGCCGATAAAAAAGCCATGCTCGAAATGGCCCACCACCAATTTGATCTTCCCACCGGAAGGCTCATAGATGATGCTATTGATGCTTTAGCGATAGCTTATTTTGGGCTTCTTAATGCGCCCAAGCTTTGACAAAAGTGTTTTTTTAAAGAGAATTCTAAAGTCTAGCCACAATCACCAGCGGGTAACTAGCCGTAGCCAACGCTCCATGAACTACGCCGAGATCATTCAAAAATCCTGGTATCTTACCCAGCAACAACCAAAACTAAAATGGTTTGTTTTTGTCCCGAGTTTTATCGGGGTGATTATATTTGCGATCGAGATAGCCTGGCAACTCTTTCTTTTCCTCGATGAGTGGGGATATGTGAAAATTGATTTTCTAGAAGTCATCCTCTCTGTGACGGGCTTTGTGCTGCAAAGCGGCCTGATCGTATGGATTATCATATTTGTACTTTTGGCGCTCTTTTTTATGTATATTTTGCCCTCCTGGGTGGAGGGGGTCCTGATCTTTTCGGTAAAACACCTTCTGTTTGATCCTGAACAGAATATTCATATGCGACAAAGAATGGTACAAGGTTTTGAGGTGTATTTCCGAATTTTTGAAACTCGGGCTTTACTCGGAGTCTTCTCCCCTTGGACGATATTACTGTTTTCGGCGACACTTTATCGGTATTATCACGAAACCCTTTTCAAGGTTATTTGGCCTTTCTTATTACTTTTTGGAATCATTTCCTTGTTTGTGACCCTTTTCACCCATTTTGCGGAACACTTTGTCGTTTACGAAGAAGCCGCCGTGGTGGAAGCTCTGCGCAAAAGCGTCACCCTTGTCTTTCTCAATATCGGATCGATGATGGCGGTTTTTTTGATCATGATGCTCGTCAACTTGCGCGTGATGATCAATGTGCTTCTGGTTATTGGGGTGCCACTCGCAGTGATCTGGATCTTTACCTATTATTCAAGTAGCTTTGTGCAAGTGCTCACGATCATCATAGCGATCATCCTTATTGCGTTGACGTCTTACTTGGGAGCGGTGCTCGAAATATTTTCTACCGCGGTATGGACGCACACCTATCTGTTTTTCAAAAAACAACAGGCCGCCATCGAGCATACTCAAGTCGGCGAATAATGAATGAAAGCAAGCTTCGGTATTCGATTTTCATCCTTGCCTTTGCTTTGGGGGTTTTGTGCTACGAACTTTGGAGTCTTTACCAGATGTCAGACCAAATCTGGATGGAAGACCAGATTGCCATTTTTATAAGCCAAGAAGGCGAGATTTTGGTGGTGGGAGAAAATCCCTGGTTTGAAGACCTCGTCGTGGGTAATGCCGGCAGCCTGTTCAAGCTCCCCCAGCTCCACCAGTGGGAAGACTTGGAGGTGGGTAACCAGTACCAATGGAACGGTCTCACCGTTTTGAAGCTCGATCCAAACTTGGGCTTAGTCGATGTGGGGGGTACGAGGTCTCTGATCCTTTTGGAGGCGCTTGAGGATTGGGAAGACGTCCTTTCTCGTTCGGTAGACTTAAATGCGGACTTCTGGATGCTCTGGAATAATCAAGCCCTTGAAAACCTCCCAAGCCCTACTAAATCTATCTTTGTGCTCAATAAAAATATCCGAAAACCGAAAGTCCTCGAAAGAGCCCAAACCGAAAAAATCCCCTTGGTCCAAGCCAAGGAAGCCGGTGAAATCTTTCTTGAGAAAGGCACCGAATGGGAGATCAAGACCAGAAATTGACATAAAAAGTAAAAAGTATTTAAATTAATCTAGTATATTTTTTGCTAAATTAAAGGGGCAAATGCAACAGAGGGGATGAGTAGAGTGATTAAGAGTTAGAAAAGAAAACTTGATGAGGGGTTTTGTAGTTGAGGCATTTACGAGGAGTATGGTTAAGGGCTTCTACGACGAGGGAGAGTCT
>DATDAE010000143.1:0-3025 GCA_036525565.1 Candidatus Altimarinota bacterium | reverse complement strand
ATCTCCCACAAATTGAAGGAGAAATTAGAAGAAGCTCAAAAACTGATCTAGCAAGCCAAACCTTTTTCTCGAAGCATTTCTCGTCTTACTCGTGCTTTCTCTTTATTGGTGCGATTTGAAATCGTCGATTTTTTACGACGTTCATTGATTCTATGGCCGCCGTGTCGTCTAGAAGTGGATCGATTTGTCATGACTATTTACTTATTAACTGGGGGAAGATAATTAAAATAAGACTTCTGTCAACTCGTGAACTTTAAAATTGCTTCTCAATCACTCAAGTTCTTGAGTTCTTAAATTATTTTAATACTATCTGATCAACTTATGCAGCACGAAAAGATTATCATTCTCGATTTCGGAGGACAGTATGCTCACCTCATCGCCAGTCGAATTCGTCGAGAACAAGTGCTCAGCGAAATCCACAATCCTGACGAAATTAGTCTGGACTATTTAGCGAGCGATGCGGTCAAAGGAATCATTTTTTCAGGGGGTCCCCAAAGTGTCTATGACGCCGATTCCCCGAAAGTTGATAATAAGATTTTTGAACTTGTGAAACCGATCCTCGGCATCTGCTACGGACATCAATATATGAATTATCATCTGGGAGGCGAAGTCACTCCGGGCAATGACGACAGCCGTGAATATGGAAGGGCTACTGTGAAACTTAAGAACTTAGGAACTCAGGAACTCAAGAACACAGACAATAATGCTCCAGTTCACAAGTTCTCAAGTTCTCAAGTTGTGGATTGCCCTCTCTTCAAAGATATTCCTCCACAATCCATCTTCTGGATGTCTCATGGCGACACCGTCTCGACCTTGCCCGAAGGGTTTGTGGTAGCGGGATCGACCGATCATTGCCCCAATGCTGCCGTCTATCATCCCGGCAAAAATTTCTATGGCATCCAATTCCACCCCGAAGTCACGCATTCGGAATATGGATCACAAGTACTTAAAAACTTTATCGAAATCTGCGATGCCAAGGGCGACTGGACGATCGATAAATGGACCTGGGAAAAATCAGCCGAACTCAAAGCCAAAATTGGCGACAAAAATATCATTCTCTTTGTTTCCGGGGGTGTAGACTCAACGGTAAGTTTTGCTTTCCTTTCCAAAGTCATCGGCAAGGACCGAATCAAAGGGATATTTGTAGATACCGGGCTTTTGAGAAAAGGTGAAGTCCAATACGTCATGAAAAGCATCCAAGCTATTGGGGCTGATTTGACGCTGATGTCTGAAGCCGACCGTTTTTTACGTAACCTCAAAGGCGCCTACGATCCGGAGATTAAACGAGAAATCATTGGGAATACGTTCCTCGATGTGCAACGAGATTATTTTGCCAAGCACGGACTCGAAGACAATTCGATTCTGGCCCAAGGGACCATCTATCCCGATACCGTGGAAACCGGCAATACCAAAAATGCCGCCACCATCAAAACCCACCACAACCGCGTCCCCGAAATCCAAAAAATGATTGATGCGGGTTTGGTGATCGAGCCGATCGCAGACCTTTATAAAGATGAAGTCAGAGCCCTCGGTGAAGCTCTGGGACTCCCCCACGAACTCGTGTGGCGACACCCTTTCCCCGGTCCTGGACTCGGGGTGCGGATACTTTGCAATGAGAAATCCATGGCAAACATCCCCCTGATAAGGGGGACGATGAGCAAAGCGAATCAGGGGGTTTCTTATCAGATCCTTCCCATCAAATCAGTAGGGGTCCAAGGTGACTTCAGAACATATAGGCATCCGGCAATTCTTTGGAAAGAACTCAAAAACCCAAGAACCCAAGAACCAAATCTAGAAGATCTGGAACACACTGCCACCAGATTGATCAATCAAAATAGTGAGATTAATCGATGTCTGTATCCTTTAGGTTACGCTCAACCCAGTCCGGACTGTTGTTCTCTGGGATCTGGTTACCTCACCCCCGATCGGATCCAAACGCTCCAGAGAGCCGATGATATTGTCATGAAAACGCTCCAAGAGATGGGTCTGTACAGTGACATCTGGCAGTTCCCCGTGGTACTAGTTCCAATTTCTTTCTCAAGTTCTCAAGTTTCCAAGTTCTCAAGTTTGACTCCACAGGAGTCTATCATCCTCCGCCCGATCAACTCCACTGACGTGATGTCGGCGAGTGTGGGGAAACTTCCTTGGGCGTTTTTTGAAAAAGTTACGAGTGAGATTTTGAAAGATCCAAAAATATCCGCCGTGTTTCTCGATATCACGAGTAAACCACCGGGAACAGTGGAATGGGAGTAACTTTATACAAAGTATTAATATCAAATAGATTCTTTTTTGAAAGGTGAGCCTTTTTGAAATTTTGCTTAAAGATCTCTCTGAGTGGAGCGTAAAAAAGGCCACTGTTTGATCCCGACTTGTCGGGAGAGTTTGGCCTTTTTAGCGGAGCGAGGGGATAAGATCTTTCAAAATTTCAAAAGAGCGAACGAAGGTTTTTGTCCACTTTTTACTCAAAAAGTGGGTTTAAAAAAGAAGCAAGAACTTTTTAAAATGTTCTTTTGCAAAGAACCAAAGGCTTTTGGGACTTTTTTAAAAAAGTCCCGCAAAAACTTGCCGCTGGAGACTCGCTTTGGAAAATCTAGCCACTCGAGCGCTAAAAGCTCAAAACTCTCCCGACAAGTCGGGATCAAACAGTTGAGCTTTTTTAGACGCGCTCTTCGTGAAGATTTTCTTGCAAAGCTCGTCTAAGGCGGCGAATTAGAAAAAATAATGTATAAAGTTCAAAGCAGACTGTATAATCCCTCCATGCACTACTCACTCGCTCAAATACCGCTTCAAGTTTACCTCGGGGTCCCCGAAGAAGAACGCGCTACCAAGCAAGAAATCTTGGTCTATACTTCTTTTAGTTTTGATAGCTCAAAGGCCCAAAAAGATGATCAATTCGAAGGCTTGATCGACTATGACCAGATCCGCCAATCGCTTGAGAGTTTTCCAGGAGACCGAAAGTTTATAACCTTGGAGTACCTCTACCGAGAGCTTCTTACGCATTTGCAAGTAAAATTCCCAACGGCTG
>DATDAE010000142.1:0-5246 GCA_036525565.1 Candidatus Altimarinota bacterium | reverse complement strand
CATCGCAGCCATTACATCCGAATATTTAGGCCACACATCGGAGATGAGGACGTGCTCTTTCTTTTTCAAAAGTTTCAGCCGTTCATCAAACCCAAAATTTTTGATAGCTTTGAGCGTCCCGGGTAATAAAATCCATAAGATCGTTTGGTCTGTTTCAATCGAAAGCTGTTCTATCATTTCAAAGATAGCCGTAAAGCGGACCTCGCTTTCGGTGTTTTCTCGTCTATGGACACACACGCGGATAAAACCTTTTTTGAGTTTTGGATATTTTTTAAAGATATCGGAATTAATGGTTCCGGCAAAATTCATAGCATCCACAACCGAATTACCGACATTAAAAATCCTATTTTCGGGAAAGCCTTCGTTTTCAAGATTCTCTTTGGCAAGCGCTACTGGTGCCATAAAAAGCCCGCTTCCCGCTTCCGAGCCTCTCGTATTCCATTGCTCTGGGAAAGGTTCATGAGATCCCTTGCTATAATTTTCTCTTTGAGAAGAAAGATCAAACCATCGTTTGAAGTCAAAATCCGAGCCTTCATAATGCCGAAATTTATCCAAGACCTCTTTCTGGATCATAAAGGTCCGAATCCCGGCTTCATTATGAATCACTGGGAATCCAAGATTAAAGCTTGCGGTCGTCGTTGCAAAACAGGTTGTCGTATCCCCATGTACATAGGGGATGATTTGTACCTTTGGATGGGCTTCTTTGATAGCGTGCAACAGTTCGCCGAAACGTTCAATAATACGAGCAATATTGGTCGAAAGGATCCCTCCACTGACACCCAAATTCGCATCGACCACTAACCCAAATTCTTTCTCTATCCCTTTCGAAAGATTCTCGTCATAGTGTTGACCCGTATGTACTAAAAAAGATTTCTCCCCTCTTTTTTGAAGTTCTTTGAGTATAGGGGCCTGTTTTATCAAATCAGGTTTAGTCCCCACCATCATAAAATGAGCTGGCCGATCGTCGACACCCACCTGTGAAACAAAAGATTCGAGCGATCCGGAGGCATAATAAATATCGTGCATAGAGGTTTTTTATTCTTCGTCTTTGAGTTTATTTTTAAACTTCTTCTCAGGACTGGCTTTTGGCTTCTTGATGCTTTTCGAAGCATCGCCTTCTGTCCCCTCTTTTTTCCGGAGGGCTTTGATTTCGTTTTTGGCTTCCTCAAAAGCCTCTTTGCCCAATTCTTTCACTTTTGCAGAAACATCTTTAAAGGTTTCTTTTCCGTTTTTCATCAGCGATTGGGCTTCATCTGAATGTTCCAGCCAATGTTTGACCGTAGCATAAGACTCTCCCGAAGCTTCTTGGAGCTCTTTGAGTATTTTTTGAAATGGGTGTTTGGATTCACCAATTTCTTTTCGTAGACGTTTACCTGATTTTTGAGCGAAGAACATCCCACCGAAAACCCCGGCGACTCCTATCACGACAAACCTTATGAATGAAAACATGGTGTTATTTTTTTAAAAAATACTGGAAATCTATTAAAGCGGACCGTTATGAATGTAGAAGCATTTTACTTTTTCTCATTTTTTTGTAAACTCCGATGAGTAAATGCCTAAGTTTTTTAAAGCCCCCACCGGTACTCAAGACCTACTCCCTAGGTATCATGATTATTTTACCTTTCTCAAGAAGGTTATCCGTCATCGATTTCGTCAGTCAGGTTATAGTCGTATCACGCCTCCCGTATTTGAAGAAGTAGGAGCTTATGAGCGTTCTTTAGGGGTTGATAGCGACCTTTTCACTCGAGAACTCTATGCTTTCGAAGATCGTCAGGGACGTAAACTCGCTTTGAGACCAGAGATGACTACAGGGATTGTCCGATCATTTATCGAACATGAAATGTACAATGGTCCCCTTCCTGCTGAACTTTATTTTATTGAACCTTGTTTTCGTTTTGGAAGGCCCACTGGAGGCAATATGCGACAATTTTGGGAATTTGGAGCTGAAGTTCTGGGGGAATCTGATCCTTCGATCGATGCTCAGCTGATCTATTTGTCCCATCGAATTTTAACCGACCTGCAAATACGTGATAAATGCGAACTGCGGATCAACACTATGGGATCCAAAGAAGACCGAAAACAGTTTTTTGAAGCTATTGCTAATTTCTATGCTGGTAAAGAGCGTAGCCTGAGCGAAACCACCCAAGAGAAATTGAAACAAAAAAAATATGCCGAAGTCTTACAACCTCGTAATGAAGACGAAGAAATTTTACGAGATATGGCCCCACGGATCACCGACTTCCTTTCCAAGAGTTCCAAAGTTTTCTTTGACCAAGTGATTGATTATACCAAAAGTTTTGATATCGATTTTGTGATCGACGATAAGATGACGCACAAGATTAAATATCATAGTAATACTATTTTTGAATTCAGAGCCAAGGATTCCGGGCAAAAGATTTTGGTAGGGGGTCGATACGATGATTTGATCGAAGAAATGGGTGGTCCCAAAGTCGGTGGTGTAGGCTTTGCTGCCGGGATAAATCGACTCATCGATCTGATGATGCGAAATGGTATCGCTGTACCACACAAGGATTATATCCAGATTTTCCTAGCCGCTACTGGTCCTGTCGCCAAGAAAAAAGCCCTCCCTATCCTCGTACAGCTCAGAGAGCATGGTTTCCACGCGGTTGGAGTACTGGGGAAAACTTCGATGCAAGAACAACTTAAAAGAGCAGAGGAATTCAATGTTCCTTGCACACTCTTGATTGGAGATTTAGAGGTCAAAAAAGGGGAAATCATCGTACGTGATATGGAAAGCCGAAAACAACATTGGATCCCCCAGCAAGATGTCATCAAAGAAATGGAGAAAGTCCTCGGCAAACCACAAAAACTCACCCATAACGTAGAGAAACTTGATACTACCGTGGATTTCTTGAGTTATTAAGAGAACTATGTCTTCTTATCTTCCTCCCTCTATTACAAAAGCCATCGAGTCTCTCGCCTGTCTGCCCGGTATCGGGAGTAAAAGTGCAGAAAGACTGGTTTTTTCATTACTCAAAAGTGGTAATGGCCTCGAAGAAAAAATCGCCGATAGTTTGCGACATCTCAAAGCCAATGTTGGGGAATGCCAGCAGTGTCATCATTATTGTGAGTTAAACTTAGAAACTAAAGAACTTGAGAACTTGGGAACGAAAAACCATATCTGTCCGATTTGTAATGCTTCCACTCGAGATCAAAATGTAATTTGCGTGGTATCAGAAAGTAGCGATCTAGTAGCCCTTGAAAAAACGCATGAGTTCAACGGCCTCTACCACGTATTGCACGGCGTGATTTCTCCCGTCAATAAAGTCAGGCCTGAAAACCTGCGGATCAGAAGCTTATTAGAACGGATAAACCAAAATCAAAACCCAGACGGCAAGATAACTGAGATCATCCTCGCTCTCTCTGGTGATATGGAATCTGAAACCACCGCCCTCTATCTCTACGATCAACTCAAAAATACGTTTGATGGTAATATCACCCGTCTCTCACGAGGGATCCCCGCTTCCAGCAACTTAGAATATCTCGATG
This sequence comes from Candidatus Altimarinota bacterium, assembly GCA_036525565.1. GTDB lineage: Bacteria > Patescibacteriota > Gracilibacteria > UBA4473 > UBA4473 > DATDAE01. Next base: position 1,736 of record DATDAE010000142.1, on the reverse strand, counting down.
TGGGCACTTTGACTCGCGCCATGAGTGAGCGAAGGGCCTTTTAAACCCAAGCTTTTTTCCATTCACACCACCAAGCCAGCTTTCGATTTAAAACGCCAAACGGCTGGAAGAACCAAATAACCAGGAGCAAAATCCAGCGTTTCAGTCCTCGAGGCCTGATCTTTATCTCTGGATGCAGCTTTTCAAAAATTTCAGCATTCTTTTTGGCATTGGTCGTGTTTTTTTTGAGATCTTCCAAGGTCAATCGATGATCATGTGAGACTTTACAGCTTTGATCATAGTAGAGTTTCATACCTTTTTTTTGCAGTCGATAGCCAAATTCCCCATCTTCAAATCCCCAACCTTCAAACTGGAGATCAAAGCGCTCATCTTCGATCAAGGCACGCTTTACGGAAATATTGGAAGTGTAGAAATAGCGATATGGGGTATGAGGTATGAGATATGGAGCATGGAAAGATTCCCCTTGCCCCATACTACGTACCCCTAACTCCTTAAAATTAAACTGCCCATGATCAAGCAGCCATCTATGAAATGAATCCTTTTGTAATTCGCTCGTCCAGTTAATCTTACCGAGCAAGGCTTTTTCTTTTTGTGGATTGAGCACATGAAACTTATAGATTTTCTGAAGCCAGCTTTTGGTAGGGATGGTGTCATCGGATATAAAAATCACGATGTCCCCCCTCGCGTATTCTAGTCCTAGATTACGAGCCCCTCCAGCATAAACTTTGGTTCCGGTTTCAAGGACTTTAACTTTCTGATATCTGATATCTGATATTTGATATTTGGCTTCCCCATCCCACACCACCAAAACCTCAGGATCAATCGATTTATAATCCGTGCATTGGGTGATACCCTCAAGAACCTGAGTCAAAGTCTCACGTCCAATCGTCGGAATAATGATCGAAAATTTCATACTTTTCTACCCTACTAGTTTCTTGAAATACTCCAAAAGTATTGGCCAGCCAATCGCTTGTGCCGCGGGACTCCCCGAAAGATGTTGAGACTGTGGAATGAGGATAAATTCGGCGCCCAATTGTTCTGCCAAAATTCGAAATTTGATCTCGGGGATGTAGGGATCGTTATTGGAACCAAAGATGGTAATCCGGTCCACAAGTGATTTTATCTTTGGGTGATCGACTTCTGAGTCAAAGAAATTTTGGATTTCCGAGATGCCGCAATCATCCGGCGTGGGAGCTACGAGAATAAGATGTTTTAATAACTTTCCGGTTCTTTGGTTCTTTGGTTCTTCTGGTTTTTCCAAAAGATACCGAAACCAAAATCCGGCTCCCAGACTGTGTCCAATGCCGATATCTTCTGCTTGCAGGGTAGCAGGGTTAACCCTGCTACCAAGATATTGGTCAAAATGATCTCTCCACTCGGTATAAATGGGATTATCGGTGTTTGGAAAATCTGGAGCGTGCGTCGTGAATTTACTTTTCAAAATTTCGCGAGCCGCTGGCATCCAGATGCCATCCCCTGTTCCCCCCCAACCATGAATAAAGATTGCGTTTGGTTTCATTTTACGTCCATAAAGAAAATTTCTTGGTCAGATCCTCTACCACTTCTTTGGGTCCAAAAAGCACAATCCCATAATATTCGAGAGCCTCTTCAGGCGTCTCGCCCGATTTTTTGACTTGCTCTTGCCATCCTCCCACCGTCATACATTCAGTAAAAGAGGCAAACTTAATCCCCTTTTCCATCGCACCTTCTCTCACGGTCCTGATAGATCGGAAGAG
>DATDAE010000141.1:0-7689 GCA_036525565.1 Candidatus Altimarinota bacterium | reverse complement strand
TTCAGTTTATGCTTTATTGATAGTTTTGAAATATTACACCTACATTAATTTGGCCATTATTGCTTGCGAGGATCATCATCAAAGCATACCGTTTCGAACTTCGTTTGAATTTTTTGACAAAGAACGAAAGTCTTTATTTTTTATTTGGTGCCAAAGTGGCTTGGTTTTTGTGTTTGCGAGCGCTCTTATTTTTGTTTCTATACCATGGATAGAATTCTTTGGGGGGAGCTCGATGTGGACACTTATAGCTTATATCATAGCTCTTTTTCTATGGATACTTTGGGGGCTAATGGTTGAACAGATATCTTTTTTACGGTACTTTTTAGAGAAAAGAAAAAAAGTATAGCGAATCCTTCCAGCTTCCATGATTTCCTTGCTCTTCGTCATCTTTCGTTTTAAGCTAAAAAACTTTGGGCCTTTTTAGGGGCTATGCTTTTTTTTAAATTTAATTTTTGGTTGAGTATTTCCCGTTGTTTTTTGCCCTAATTAGATTAGATTATGGCTGTTTTTTAATTCATCGCCCATGAATTCCATCATTTCCGACCTCCAATGGCGTTATGCGACCAAGCAGTTTGATCCAGAAAAGAAGATCTCAGATCAGGATTTTCAGACGCTACTTGAAGCGCTGATATTGACCCCTTCTTCGTATGGACTTCAGCCTTGGAAGTTTGTAGTGGTTCAGGATCCTGAGCTCCGAGCAAAACTCGTGCCGCATTCATGGAATCAGCGACAGATCGTAGAGGCTTCACACCTGATCGTGCTTTGTAGACTTCAGAATATTGATGAAAAGTATATAGATCATTATGTTCAGACGATAGCGCAAAAACGAACCGCACACGCAAAAGGAACCGATCATGATCAAGCGCTCAAGGCGATGATGGAGAGCCTAGGAAGCTACAAAGAAATGATGGTTGGCGGCGTTTTGAAAGGGATGGATGATACCTCGCGAGCGCAGTGGGCCGAAAAACAAGTCTACATCGCGCTTGGAAACCTCATGACGGTAGCCGCTACTATGCATATCGATGCTTGTCCGATGGAAGGGTTTGATCCTCAAAAATATGACGAAATTCTAGGGCTTAAGGCGAAAGGTCTGCATGCCGTGGTGATTTGCCCGGTGGGCTACCGCTCTAAGGATGATAAATATGCCCATCTTGCGAAAGTTCGTTTTGAGGCTTCGCAGCTCGTGGAGACGCTTTAGGGTCGGAATTCTGTTTTAGTTTCTTTTGGAAGTATTTGACAAATACTTTGTTAATATTAAAGTGTATTTAATTTATAACTATTTAATATTCTAAACTATGACAGAAAAACCTCTCAATGGCCAAGGTATTGGCCAGCTTATGACCACCGCTTTGACTACTTCAACTCAGAGACCATCAGTATTGGCTGATCACTGGCTTCGAGCTCTTGTGGAATCTGATTTGAATCCTGTGCGCGAAGAAGAAATTGGTCCAGAAGCACAAAGAGATCCTTTTGAAGCAGATGAAGTAAGGGCCCCACTCATGGATATTGAGTCTTTGTTGGCGGTGCTAGATGATGGTGATATAGTGTTACCGGGAGATGATCTGACTAAAGAACAGGTGAGACAAGCGCTTTCCGCATTAGGTACCCCTTCGCAAATAGGAGATGAAGCTGTAGATCAAAATACTTATTTGAATCTTGAACAGTGGAGAATCAAGCTTTTGGAATTAAAGGAAGCGGTGAGAGAAAGTGTGGCAGGGACCCTCGCGGCAGATTTATTGAGTGAGGCTTTGGCGACGGAAGGTATCCCAAGTGGGACTCAATTATCCGACCCTCGCCAGGATGTAAATGACGATCTCATAGATTCAGATGACGATGAAGCTACAGAATGGATGGAAAATTTTGAATATAGAGTGTGTCAAATCATCACTCGTTGTTTGTTACAAGAAGATGCTTTAGATTTAGCCGCGGTTATCGAAGAGGCCCAACAAGAAGAGGAGGAATATTAAGATTTCTTGAGCACCACGATCTCCCTCGCTACAAACGCGTCTGGACGTTGGTAAAAGAAGGTTTCGCCAGACTCAAAAGGACGTATGGTGTATGGGGTATGGTGTATGGTGGGCAGGAGTTTTTGGAAAATCGAGACGAGCTTGCCTCTTTGGCTCCAGGCAGGGAGACAAAACACGAGCGAATGGACTTTGGACTCAGAGATCTTGGGGAGCAGTTTCCGCCAAAGTTCGAGTATTTGCTCAGCATTGTTATCGATTTCTCCTTTGCGGGGGGTTTGTACAAAGTTTTCGCCGAGCCATCCCTCGGTAGCCACTACACCGGATTGGTTTTTCCAGTCTAACTTCAGGGCATCACTTGATTTGAAATCCCCCACAGCGGCGTCATAGCGAAACTTGAGGGCCATTTGTTCAAAGTTCTCATGAGCTTTTTGGGTACGATCTTTGTCTAGATCACTTCCAAAGGTACGGTATCCTGAGATAGCCGCCTCAATATTGATCGTTCCAGAACCACAAAAAGGGTCGATCACGGTGTCATCGAAACTGGGTTGAGCGAGATTGAGGAGTATTTGAGCGAGCTTGGGGGGGAGCATGCCCATGTTGGAATCTCGGAAATCTTTTTTGCGATCTCGTAATTCATAGTTTCGTAAGTTTTGATTGGCTTTGGTCTGTGTCAGGAGCCATGAATCGCCTTTATGAATGATGATAAACTCCGTGCCTTTTTTGAGGAGTTTGTCATGAAAGATCCGCCCAGAAGTCAGATTTTCGCCGGTGGGATTGGCGAGACGAATATTGACGGGAAAGTGATGACGGAGCTGATCGTAGGTTTCAAACATAAACTTCTTGCCCCAGCCTTTGTTGGTTCCAAAAAAAGAAAACCCGATAAGAAAGGTTTTGTGATCTACCAGATCGGTGCACTGGGCGATGATCTGGTTTTGCAGCTCGTCTGGGGTGAAGTATTCTCCGATGACCTCGGCGATGCGTTGGGTGCCACCGAGCCGATCGAGAAAGATCTGTTCCTGTGGTTTAGGGAGTTCACGAGGGTTATCCCATCGGAGGTTATCAGCCAAAAGCCATCCCTCATTTTTATCATGATGCGTGATCTCGCACCAAGGCGCTAGCTCAGCAGCAGACAATTCGGGATAACGACCAGTGAGAAGAAGATACATGTATAAACTTAAGAACTTGGGAACTGTCGCTATTTATAACGCACAGTATTTCTACGTTTGAACTGAGTAACTTTGATAACCTAATGCCTGATCAAAGTAAAATTTAAATGGTCATCTTCGACCAAAAGTTATTCCATAATTTCTATGTGAGCGGAGATCTCTCGGCTCACTTATTTCAAGTATTCTTATTTCGCTCGAGGATGTTTTTAGTTTTCTGACTCCCCCCATAACAAGCCTTACTTCTCCCCAAAGAATACCCATTTCCATTTTTGCGGGATCGAGACTTTGAGGAGTATTTCTTTGGGTTTGAGCTGTTTTATCTCGGAGGGGAGGAGCGTGATCCTGTCTTCTATAAAGACAAGCACCTGTTCTCCGGGTTGCTTTTTCCCCATTTGCATCTTGGCTTCTTTCTCGATCCGTTGTGGGGTTTGGAGATACGCCAGCTCTAGTTTTTTGGTTTCGATGCCGGCTTTGATCTCCGCGTTGGCCTCTTTCATAGCCTGGATTTCGTTTGATATTTTTTTGGACTCATGCAAAAAAGACCCAATAGAGTACACCAACCAAAAGATCACGCAGAAGATGATGGTCAGCGTGATAACATTTTTGGAGGAATAGACGTTTTGGTATCTCATAAGCCACTGAGAGTATTAGGTATTAAGTATTAAGTATCAAGTATTTCAAAACAGCTCTTGATCATTTTTTCAGCGCCTTCTTGGAGGATTTTGGGGAGCTGTTCTTGTTCCTCTTTGCTCAATTTGCTCAGGACAAAGTCAGCCGTTTCTTGGAGGGCTTTGTGCTCATTGGAAATACCAAACTTTACCCTATTGATCGTGTTATTTCCTAGTTTTGCAAAGATATCGCGTAATCCTTTTTGGCCCCCATCGCGTCCCTGAGAACGAAATCTTGTCGTACCAAAAGGCAGATCGAGGTCATCGGAAAGAATGACGATGTCTTGAGGGGCTATTTTATAATAATCCGCCACCGAGAGTACAGATTCTCCCGAGAGATTCATATAGGTTTGGGGTTTGAGGATGAGCGTTTTATGGCCCTTTATCTGGGCTTCACAGAGGAGGCCTTTGTGTTTCTCTTGCCAAGGCGTAGCTCCAAACTCGCGAGCGATATAATCCGCGGCCAGATAGCCCATGTTATGCCTGGTGAGCTCATAGGCTTTCCCATGATTGCCGAGACCGACGATAAGTTTCATGGCCTAAATTGTAAATTAAGTTAGGGATTCGGCAACTTAAGGACTTAAGAACTTAGGCACTTAAGAATTCCTAAGTTCACAAGTTTCCAAGTTCACAAGTTGCGAAGTTACTCCGTAAAGTTATAATCAGCGCCGATGCTCACACATTTCAAAGAAGCGATTGGGACCTGGGTCCATGCCAAAGACAGCGCTATAGCGGATGTCCCTTTGGGTAAGGTCTGTGACATGGTCGTCAACCCAGATACGGCCAAGATAGAAGCTTTTTGGGTCAAAGGTAATAATGGGTTTAAACTACTTTCTCCACAAAATATTGTGCACTGGAATCAGATGGAACTGCTCATCGGAGAGGAGACTGATCTGGTCGATCCAGAAGGTATGCCAGCGCTTCGAAAGATTCTCGAACATGAGGTCAAGATCATTGGCGCCCCGGTCTACGGCAAAGTCTATGGGAAGTATCTGGGCAAGGTTCGTAACTTTGCTTTTCATACGATCTCGCCTTCGATCGTAAGCTTGCGAGTAGAGAGTGGTTGGGCTTTGTTTGGTGCTCGTCGGATCATCCCCCGGAGTCGGATCATCGATGTGAAAAAAAATGGTATTTGGATCTCAGATCAAGCCTTGGAGACCCCTACCAAAGATACAAAAATAGGGGCTGAAAATGTGAGCTAAATCCTCAAAACAAATTTGCTTTATAGCCCCTGAGGGCGTATAAATTGTACAAACTTGCCTAACCTTTCATTGATGAGACTAAGTCATTTATTGCAAATACTTAAACAGGTTGAGAAAAACTTTATTTGTCCTAAATGTCAGAAGCATTATGGCATCGAACACATGCATCTGATGAAGCACACTCGTAAGAGTTTAGAGATACAGGGGGCTTGTCCTTGCTGTGAAGCGAAGTCTCACGTGGGGGTGAAAATCGACCAAAAAAAGAATGTAAAAGAAGCACAAACCGTAAATCCTGCGAAGGACGGTAGCTTTTATCATCAAGCCCTTCCTTTGGAGGATCATCGAGTAGAAGTGGAGAAATTAAAGCGTCGAGTGAGGGGTTTTGAAGGAAAGGATATCAAAGATTTGTTCTAGGATCCGTGAAGCCTCAGCTCATCAATATTCAATATTCACGAGATTATTTTTTCCACCCAATAGCTCCGGCGAACATGAATATTGATTATTGTCGTATTGAATATTGTTTTAATATGATTCTGCACTATCATTGCATCGTGTTTGCAAGCGTATCGCAGGGGTTGTGAAAAAAGTGGCACTTTTTGTAACAGATGGCGGTCTTGATACGTTTTTAAGTGTGGAAGATTGATTGACTCGTGTGAACGGGTTAGTAGAATCCTCCAGAGCTCTTTTACATGACGGCCTTTGAAAATTTTTTTGAGATTAATCAACATCTTATAGAGCAAGGTGCTTTAGCACATCTTGCACACCCTTCATTGAGCTTAAACCCTCGATGATACTTTTATTTTTCTAAAAACTAAACAATATGGATTTTGTGGCTTATCTTCGGAAGAGCCTCGCTTCTCTTACGCTTACGGCTATGGTCGCTACATTCGTTGTAGCTCCTATCGCTCAAGCTGGAGTTGAGGACTTCACCGATGTTGCTGAGATTCCTGCTTGGGCTGACGAAGCCATCGAGGAATTGATGGATATGGGCGTCATCGCAGGTAATGATGACGGATCTTTCGCACCTAATAGGCAGTTAAATCGAGCCGAAGTATCTAAAATTATCGTTTTAGCTACTGGTATCGATTTTGATACATCTGGTGGTCCTCACTTCCCAGACGTACCTGAGAACGCTTGGTTCTACGATTACATCGAAACGATGTACAACTATGGTTGGGTTAATGGTTACCCGGACGGATACTTCCGACCTGGTGTAGGTATCAACCGAGCTGAAATCGCTAAAATGGTAATTAACGCTTTTGAGATCGATCAAGATCTTTCTGGTGCTCCCCATTTTGACGATGCGAGTGAATCTGATTGGTTCTACGGATATGTTGAAACTGCTTACAACTACGGACTTATGCGTGGTTACGGTGACGGTACTTTCGGTCCAGCTAACGCTGTGACTCGAGCCGAAGCTGTAAAAGTGGTTTACGACTCACTACTTGTAGTGTCTGTACCATCAGGTCCAGCAGAAGGAACTCTAGAAGTTTCACTTTCTGCTGACACTCCACGAGGAACTAACATTCCTTTCAACGCTACTTCAGTGCCTTTCACAACTGTGGAACTTACGGCTTCTGATGACAGCGACGTTGAAATCTCTTCTTTGACTTTCACAAGACTTGGTCTTGGGGACAACGACGATTTCGACAATGTATGGTTGGAAGTTGACGGATTCAAAATCGGTAACGATAAATCTGTTAATAACGACGATATCGCAGAACTACGATTCAACCCACCGTTGATCGTTCCTGCTGGTCAAACGGTTGTAGCTGATCTAGTTGGTTCTATGGAAACTTCAGCAGCAGTTGCTGGAGGACGACATAACACTGGTCACCACAATCGATTTGCCGTAATCTCTGGTGATGACCTTGTTTCTACTGCCGCTAACGTAGTAGGAGACTTCCCTATCGAAGGTGAAGAAATGGAAATCGCTGATTACGAAGTATCTCAAATCAGATTCTCTTCTCTTGGATCTGATTCTACAGTTGATGTAGGTGATAACTTCATCGAAATCGGTAAATTCCGACTTTTGAATGATTCTAACACTAATAAGGATGTAGAACTTCGAGCCGTTACCTTCAAAAATGATGGTACAGCTGAACTTGAAGATTCTCTAGAAAACATTTCTCTTTATGTTTCTGGTGAACAAGTTTCTGCTGAAACTATCGTAGATGGTGACTACCTTACTTTCCGTCTTGATAACGGAGTAACTGGTGGTTACATTATCGAAGATGGTGATAGCCGAATCTTCTCTATCCGAGCTGACATCGTGTCCGCTGAAAAAGATGACACCATTAACTTGAAAGTTGATAACTTCGAAGACATCGTAGGTGTCGAAGTTGGTACTTCTTTCGGAGTTAAAGCGGTTGCTGGAGACAACGGATTCAGTCTTTCTGGATCTGGTCAATCAGCTTCAACTACTAGTGCTTCTTGTACTACTGGTGTTTCTGCAGCTGAAGATGACTGTGCTCGTCTTAAAGCTTATGTTATCGACTCAGGTGATCTTAACGTTTCACGAGACCCATCTAGTATCGGGAATCAAGAATACGCTCCAGGATCAAATGATGTAGTATTCCTTACCGCTCGTGTAGTAGTAGACCAACCAATGATTGTTGATGGTCTTACTATCCACGTAGAAACAGGATCAACAGTATCTGATAAAACAGATACCAACACTACCGCT
>DATDAE010000140.1:0-3342 GCA_036525565.1 Candidatus Altimarinota bacterium | reverse complement strand
GGTCGATGTTCTGGTTTTGGCGGCTTTGGATGGAACGCTGCACAAAGACAATGCCGACTTCGTGCAAGCCAGTATGATTTTGGAACTGGCCAATGGCCCGCTCACTCCAGAGGCCGATAGCATTCTCGCTCAAAAAAATATCACCGTCATCCCTGATATTTTAGCCAATAGTGGGGGGGTGACCGTATCTTATTTTGAATGGGTTCAAAATCGTTCTGGGGACGTTTGGGATGAAGACGTCGTGAGACAAAAACTCAAAAAAGTCATGGACCATGCCTCGAGTGATCTTTGGGATATTTATGAAAAAAACATACACATCACCCATCGTAACGCCGCCTTCATGCTCGGTATAGAGCGCCTCATCAATGCCATGTCCCTGCGAGGCTGGATCTAAAACAACAATCAATGATCAATATTCAATATTCATGTTCACCGGAATATCTTGCGAGACAAGCTTCAATCTCCTGAATATTGATTATTGAAGTATTGAATATTTATTTAAAAAAAACATGAAACACCCCCTTCTCATCATCGGATCAGGCCCTGCTGGACTCACGGCTGGTATTTACGCCGCGAGAGCCGAACTCTCACCTATCATTTTCGAAGGCCGCTCGCCCGGGGGACAGCTCATGGGCACCACAGAAATCGAAAATTTCCCTGGCTTCTCAAAAGGCATCATGGGCCCTGAACTCATCCACCAGATGCGAGAACAAGCCAAAAGATTTGGAGCCGATGTCCGGATGGAGACGGTGGAATCGGTCGATTTTTCAGACCCTGATAATCTCAAAGTCACCACCAATAAAGAAACCTATCAAGCCTCATCGGTGATCCTCGCCACCGGAGCCTCAGCTCGTTGGCTCGATCTCGGAAAAGGCGAAGAAAAATACTGGGGACGAGGCTATACCGCCTGCGCGACCTGCGATGGTGCTTTTTTCAAAGATAAAGTCGTCGCCGTCGTCGGGGGCGGTGACAGTGCCTGTGAAGAAGCTCACTTTCTCACACGCTTTGCCAGCAAGGTCTATATGATCTTGCGACGTGATGAATTCAGAGCCAGCAAACCCATGGAAAAAAGGGTGAAAGAGCACGAAAAAATCGAAATTATTTATAATAAAAGTGTCACAGGACTTTCCGGCGATCCCCTTCTCCAATCCATTGAACTCACCGACACAAGAACGGCTCCCTCTGTCAAGGGGGACGAATCGCAAAGCGATTCAGGGAGTTTAGTTTCAACTCTCAAAGTCGATGGTCTCTTTATGGCGATTGGGCATAATCCCAACACCGAAATATTTGCGGATTTTATCGAACGCCAGCCCAATAAATATTTCACCGTCCACGAGGAGGTGAAATCCAATATCCCCTCCGTATTTATCGCCGGAGATTGTAGTGATTGGCGCTACCGACAAGCTATCACAGCCGCTGGATTTGGATGCATGGCAGCGCTTGAAGCCGAGCGATTTTTGAGTGAAAAAGAAAACTAAGGGATTCTTATCACCGTTACCGCAACATTATCTTCTTTGGCCCCGGCTTTGGATAAAATCAGGTCTATTTCACCTTCGCTAAAACCATCCCCCATAAGCAAAGCTCTTGTGGTATCCTGACGAAGGGTCCAGATAGCATTGAGCACCCCTGACAGTTTTACCATAGCTTGATCGGGGGTTTGCACGGCACTATCAGATAGGATCAAATCCAAACATTCTTGAGGCGAGATCACATCAAACAGCCCGTCAGAAGCCATGATCACCCAATCGCCACTTACGACTTCGTATTCATAGTATTCCGCCTCAAAGGCCTGGGCCGAACCCGTGAGAGCCTTGGTGACAATCTCCGCAGCCTTATGCCAATAGGTCAAATCGACCCCAACTGGTCGATCTTCTGCCGTATACCCTGCATCGACCCAATCCCTTTGGAGGGTTTGTGGTCTTGAGATGATGGAAGCTCTGGTTTGATTGGGATCCCCAATGGCGATTTGGAGATCGCCCATCAGATAAGTTTTCAATTTCATTTTTTCATCGATTTGTTCAATCTCGCAAGACAAAAAAGCCGCCCCTCCCCCTTCAAATCTCCTATCCGATCCCATTCGATTTGAGGCATGCGAGATCCCTCGCGGGATGTCATCATAGCCCAGCAGTGACTCAACACTGATATTAGCCGCTTGATGCCCTCTCGCACCTCCACCAATACCATCAACGACCACGATTCTGGCCTTTCCTGGCTCATCCTGTCTCACGCCCATACGATCTTCATTCAAAAGATAATAAGGTCCCTTGCACGTAGCCATACAAACAGGGATAGACGGGGTTCCTGCTATTTCGAAACTATGAAAGGCTTCCAAAAGATTATCAGCGTTACCATTTCCCCACATTTCTACGCCTTCAGGCATAACCGGAAACAGATCGGCCAAAACGCCTTCCCAGGCTCCGGCCAAATCAGCCTCCTCCAAAGACGTCGCCGAAATATGAGCGCTCATATTAAATTCTCGAGAAATATGAATTTGCCCGTCTTGAACCATCACCGAACCATGCGATCCATCTATCCCGAGTCGCCCCAATAAAAGCCCTGATGATTTCCCTTTCAAAGGATCTAGTTTCTTCTCTAAAGCCTCATGTCTATTCCCCAAGTGATATTTCACACCATCTTCCAATCGGAACTTCCGGCCATCTAAAGTGACCAAATAGATCTCGCCCCCTCGCCGCACACAAAGCATCGGATAGGTGTCCAGCCCCATGAGCAATGGTTTGTCGAGTGGAAAAGAAGCTTTCCCAATCGCTGGTACTTTTTCTGCATCGCTCCAAGCTTCTTTATCCAGTCGAGGTCCTTCTTGCGAGACTACCAAGGGATCTTTCCCCATATTTTCAAAGATAACCCGCCCCATCCGATCAACGCTAAAATAAAAAAGACCGGCAGGATCATCAGGATCATGACTAAAAAACTGTGTAACGTCCGTACCCCCTCTAAAAACATATTCTCGGTTGAATTCAAAAACCATCTCACCTCCATACGACCTACTCCCCCAGGTAACTTTTATGCCACGAATTTCAGGATCCAGATGCACGATAAAGACAAAACCCAAGGCTTCTAATTGGATACCCATAGGCCCCCCTTCTCGCAAGGATGTTAGAATAAATTTCTGAGGCCTGACTTCCACTCGGTTATCCACATGCGCCTCTACTTCAAACGAAGCCTCATCTCGGGATTCTAATCTACCAATCCTAAAATCTTAAATGCAACAGAGAGATGAGTAGAGTCATAAACAAATGGCACAACTCACAAAGACAGATCGGCAAGAGATCGAGTATCATCTCAATAAGGGATACAACTTCTCAGAAATCGGCAAAATGATCG
>DATDAE010000139.1:0-2858 GCA_036525565.1 Candidatus Altimarinota bacterium | reverse complement strand
GGTCAAACCACCACAAGACAGCGAAGATTCAGCCTTCAACGAATAATCAATTTTTAAAAATTATCACCCAAAACCCCGAGGTCTTATCCTTGGGGTTTTTTTTGATTTATTCTCTAAATTAAATAGCATTCTCTAGCCCATAATACGCTTTAGCTATGTCTGAAAATTACGATCATCAAAAGGTAGAATCCAAATGGCAAAAATTTTGGGTTGATCAAAAAACTTTTAAAGCCGACGATCATTCGAAAAAACCAAAACATTATATTTTGGATATGTATCCCTATCCTTCAGGAGCGGGCCTTCATGTAGGGCATCCATTGGGATACACGGCCACCGATATCATCAGTCGCAAAAAACGCATGGAAGGCTATGAAGTCCTCCATCCTATGGGATGGGATGCGTTTGGACTTCCGGCGGAGAATTATGCTATCAAGACACAAGTACATCCCGACAAGAGTACAAGAGGAAATATTGAAACCTTTAGAAAACAAATTCAATCCATCGGGATGAGCTATGATTGGGATCGAGAAGTGGGGAGTTGTTTTCCTGATTATTATAAATGGACCCAATGGTTCTTTCGATTTCTTTATAAAAACGATTTAGCGTACAAAAAGAAAGCCCCGGTAAACTGGTGTGAGAGTTGTCACACGGTGCTCGCCAATGAACAAGTGGTCGATGGCGCGTGTGATCGTTGTGATACCCCTGTAGCTTTGAAAATGCTCAATCAGTGGTTCTTCCGAGTTAAAGACTTTATAGAGGATCAGCCAGGGGTTGACGGTCTTTTATCAGGGTTGGATAAAATCGACTGGCCCAACTCTACCAAAATTGGACAGCGTAACTGGATCGGACGCTCAGAGGGGGTGGATATCATCAATCTCAAAGTCAAAGATATGGATTTGAGTTTTGAAGTCTACGATTCGGTGCCACAGACTTTTATGGCGCAAACCTTTACCGTTATTGCCCCTGAACATCCGTGGGTAGAGGAAATGGTCAAAGGTACCGAGAGAGAAAAAGAAGTCATGGATTGTGTGGAACGGATCAAAAAAAATAAAGCTTCTGGGAAGTTTGATATTGAAACCGATATGGAAGGGGTTTTCACAGGGCGATACGTCGAAAATTATTGTGGTATGGGACGAGACCTTCCCATCTGGGTGGCAAGTTTCGTGGTGATGGATTATGGGACGGGGATTGTAAACTGTTCGGTGCATGATGATCGAGATTTTGCTTTTGCCAAGAAATATGACATTCCACTGCACGTGGTCATGCTCCCACCAGATGCAGAGGAAGCAGAACAAGTAAAAAATTTAGAACACTGCTATCACCATGCTCCCGAAGGGATCATGCAAGAACCTGTTCAGTTCAAAGGACGCCAGTGGGGAGAAGTCAGACAAGACATTATCGATTATATGATAGAAAATGATTGGGCTACTCCGGCGGTCAATTATAAACTTCGAGATTGGTTGATCTCTCGTCAGCGGTACTGGGGGTCTCCGATCCCGGTCGTCTATGATGATCAAGAACAAGAATACATCATCCCTGAGGATGAACTCCCCGTACATCTTCCCACCGATGTGGATTTTGTACCGCATGGAGAATCGCCCCTCGCAAAATCCAAGAAATATCATGATAAATCAGATCTCAAACGCATCGAAGACAAGCTCAAAGCGAGCGGGGATTTGGCACAAGATCGAACGATTGTCAGACGAGAATCCGATACCATGGATACGTTTGTATGCTCGAGTTGGTACATGTGGAGATTTATGGATCCTCACAATGAAAAGGAATTTTGTAGCAAAGCCCTTGCCAACCATTGGGGGCCGATCGATCTCTATGTCGGAGGGGCAGAGCACACCGTGCTCCATCTGCTTTATGCCCGGTTCTTTTGTAAAGTGTTGAAAAAATATGGCTACATCAATTATGACGAACCCTTTACTAAACTCAGACATCAAGGGATGATTCTAGGAGAAAACCAACAAAAAATGTCTAAATCTAAAGGCAATGTGATCAATCCTGATTTGATTGTGGAGGAATATGGAGCCGATACGTTGCGATGTTATGAGATGTTTATGGGACCGTTTCATCAGATGAAACCTTGGTCTCAGTCTTCTGTGGGAGGTATTCGTAAATGGCTCGATCGAGTTTGGCGAGTACTACAAAAACCAGAAAGCGAGGAGCCTTTACCCAAAAATGTGCTATCAACCCTACACCAAACTATCAAAATGGTAGGGGAGCATATCGATGAATTTAAATTTAATACCGCAGTCTCCCAGCTCATGATTTTGACCAACGAATTGACCCCATTAGAGAGCCTTCCCAAAGCCGTGAAGGAAACCTATATTTTGATCTTTGCACCATTTGCCCCGCACCTGGCAGAAGAAGCCTGGCAGCAGCTCGGACACAAAGACACGATCACTTTTGAAGCCTGGCCTAAATATGATGCACAGTATCTCGTACAAGACACAGTGACCTACGCTGTCCAAGTAAACGGGAAAGTGAGAGGGGAGTTGCACACCAGCAAAGATACTCCAAAAGAAGAAGCGATTTCCGAAGCCAAAAAAGTAGAAAAAGTAGCCCAATATTTGAGTGAAGGCACGATCAAGAAAGAAATTTTTGTGCCCGGGAAGATCATAGGATTTGTGGTTTCATAATTTTGAAATTCATGCCTGATTACAAATTTGCCGCCGTATTAAACAAAAAAGTAGATCCGGGGAAAGTCATGAATGCTTTGGCGCATGCTACCGCCGGACTTGCCGCAAAGTATGCGGGGGAGGAGGATATGGGGATTATCAATTATGAAGATAAGGATGGGGGCGCACATTATGCGTCCAAACATCCCTTTATCATTTTGCGGGCTAAAA
>DATDAE010000138.1:0-4129 GCA_036525565.1 Candidatus Altimarinota bacterium | reverse complement strand
AGGAATATTTTCCATTAAGAAAAGAAGTGGCATTGAAGAAGGGATTTGGGTGGAGAGACGAAGTATTAAATTCAAGACCGGTCTCTAAAGACCGGTCTTGGGATGTGCCAGATAATATCAAAGAAGTGAGCGATGATATTTTAGATCAAGTGTTTATTTGTGAAGTTAGTGGGAAGCCTTTTAAATTACAGAAGGCGGAACTTAAGTTTTATCGGCAGATGGGATTACCAATTCCCACAAAAAGCCCCAAGGTTCGCTACACAGAAAGACAAAACAAGAAATCAAAGCGAGTTCTATATCAAGGGTTTTGTGATAATTGCGAACAAAAAGTTAGTTCAGTTTATCCAGAGAGCTTTGAAGGCAAAGTTTTGTGTGAGGACTGTTATTTGAAAGTGGTGAATTAAGAAGGCATCCCCGGATTTATTCCGGGGTCTCCTTCTTTTTTGCAAGGGGTCATGACCCCTTGTTTAGGCAGCAGGGTTAACCCTGCTGCCCAGCATTTGGAGATCCCCGAACAAGTTGGGGAAGGCTTATTCTCTAATACCGCCGATATTCCCACTCTGGGAAAGAAAAGCTCTTATCAATAGTGATCTTGAGGCGATCGCCGCTTTGGGCTTGATTACTCACGTCTCCTACTACGGTGAACTCGTTGCCACCTGAGAAAGTTTCTCCGATAGAAAATTCGAGATAGAGTTTGCCATTGGCGGATTCGATGTTTCGGCTTTGGTCGATGTATTGTCCGTTGATGAAGAGTCGAAAGTTCTCAAAAGCTTCCTCGTAGTCTTCTCGATCTGCGACGCCATTACCATTATAATCAGCGACTCTGGAAGCAGGAGAAATAATAGCTCGGAACCTGTCGAGGTAGACGGGAGCTTTGAACGTCATACGTTCGGCCATGAAGGTGATCTGATTTTCTCCAGGATTATAGTTGCGATTCCAGAGCCCTCTGGCTCTTGTGTTCACAGATGCGCTATTATTCCCAAGGATGTAATTTTGGCTTGATCTTGTCATTGTAGTACTGCCAGCTCGGTTTTGACTACTGGCTGCAACGGGATATCTGTCGGTACCGAAAGATCCAGAGAGATCAAGCTTGTCATCGAGGACCAGTTGGATGGTCCGATTGAGTTTGCCATATTTGGCCGCTCCCCAGGCTGAAATAATCAAACTGTCACCTCCTGCTAGTGTGTAATAGTTGAGGTTGAAATGCGCATAATTATCATTGATATCAGCGCTTCGAGCAATAGTCCATCCGTTATTATCTCGTAATTCGAGCGTATCAAACATATCCTCAAGTCTCGCAGATCCTCTGTTTCGAAGGCTGAGACGCTGAAGGGTTACCGTCTTGCGACTGGTGTTTTTGACCCGGAATCGGCCGATTCGGTTGGATTGCCCCACAGAAATGACACCACCATTTGAGAGTATTTCGAAATCAAGCTCGGGTACCGCGTAGCTACTCGTACTGGTTGTTGTGTTGGTGTTGGTCCTGTATTGGCGGTTGAGATATCCATAAGGGGACAAATTTGTGTTTTGGTTTCTTTGGATACTGCCGTCCTGAGTTTGTATATCGACGATTTCAAAGCCAATAGTCCGATTACTGCCTCCCACATCGAGATTGGCATAAAGAGTGAGATGTTCATTAGTATAGGCGGGGATATAATACCCTCGTAAAAATCTGAGAATCGCTAGATCATTGTTTCCAACGCTGGTGGAAAAAGATCTTCTTGTAGTGCCCTCGATTTGAACCGAATCAATATCGGTATTGCTACTGAGTCCTGTTCGCCTCACGGTAATGGACTCGATGGTGGCGGGATTACGGTCTGTAGTTATTATGGCTTCGATAAAAGGAACTCGTACCGCGTTGCGTGGTAAAGTCTGATGCTTGATGGGAGCGCTTTGTAAAGTAACGGCCCCAAAGGCGTTTAGAGAGGGGAAGAATATCAAAGTGAAAGCCAATAATAAATATATCTTTTTCATATTGGCACATTAGAACTAAGAGTCTTTTTTGGCAAGTTTTGAATGCTGTTGTCATTCTCCGATTTGATCGGAGAATCCAGGCTTGATTGTTGCCTGGATCCTCTAGTCAAGCTAGAGGATGACAATTTATTAAAAAATCTTTAACCCCTGAGACTGACAAAAACTTTCTACTTTCTCGCTGTAAGGTTCTCGCAAGAGAAGGGTTTTTTGGTTTCCGAGTATTTGTGTGGCAGCGATGAGAAAGTGAAATCGTTCTCCAATGGCCATATCGGCATTGGCAAAAGTCTGGGTAAATTGTTCATGCGTGCGTATGATGATTTCTTCTCCTTCAAATCCTAGCGGTATGTTTTTCCGATCAGAAGGGTCCATGAGTATAAATTGAAAGTCGTATCTACTGAGTTCTTTTTTTATTCTTGAGTATAATTTTTGATCTATTATGTTGACCGCGTTCAGGAGACAAAGCCATCGTTCTCTTGTTTCTTTTTGGTATTCTTTTTGTGTGAGATAAGCGAAAACAGGATCATCTACGATCTTTGGTTTTGGTAGTCTGAAAGCCGTAACCGCTTCTTGCGAAGCCTCGTCTCGAACACTTATTTTGTTCACTTTTTGGAGAGCCTTTTGCGTCAGTTTCTGAGCTTTTCCAGAGAGGCCTTGGTCTACGCCTTGTGCTTCAAGCCTGATTTCGGCTTCGGGGAAATAGGATTTCATCCAATTGATTTGTTGAGCCCAGATGAAACAAGCGTGATGTTTGATGGCAAAAAGCCCACCACCTGGAAAGATGATCTTATCAATTTTCCCTTTGAGGTTTTTGAGGGTATTTCGGTACTGAGGGGAAGTTATCCACCCCCAATAACTCCTGATTCCGCTCGGGAAAAAAGGCACCATCTGTAAATCATCTCGCATCAAAAACTGAGAAGTAAAACCTGGATCGGCGGTCATGATGATACTCCCTGGGTATTTCGCCATGGCGGTATGGAGGATCATCTCATCTCCTATATTGCCTGATCCGAAGTTTCCAACCAGAAGTGTTTTTGCAGTGGGCATTTAACTTAGTATTAGGTATCAGGTATTAAGTATTAAGTATTGGCTCCATTACATCTTATTATTTTGGTTTTTTAAAAACAAGATTCCCTTAATACCTAATACTTACTACTTAATACTTTACCAAAGGTATTTCCGCTTATTCTCATTGTGACCTTCCAAGTCTTTGGCGAATCGTATTTTGCCGTTTTTGTCATGCAGGTAATAATAATAGGGCGTACTTTCTGGGTAGACGGCGGCTTTGAGTGAAAGTTCTCCTGGGTTTGAGATAGCCGTGGGAGGCAGTCCCATGGTTTTTCTGGTGTTGTAGGGAGACTGGCTTTCAAAATCTTCGGTATAGAGGGGGCGCTTCCACTCATTGAGTTCGTATCGGGTGGTGGCGTCAATCCCGAGATGAATCCCTTCGTCGTAGCGTTTCCAGATCACATCAGAGATCTGTGCTTTTTCACTGAAATCACTGCCAAAAGCTTCTCGTTCGATCATAGAAGCGACAATAACGACTTCTTCGGTGGTGCGACCGGCCTTTTCTATATCAGCGAGGAGTGGGTTTATTTTGACGGACCAATTATTATAAAGTCTTTGTATAAAACTTTTGCTCGAGAAAGATTTTGGATTGATGAAATAGGTTGATGGGAAAAGGAATCCTTCGAAATTTGATTGATGGAAAGAAAACACGCACGTAGCCGCGCAATCTATAAAATCACCGGCTTGGATGAGATTCTTTTTGGTCAAAATATCATCGATCTGATGAATGGTGGAGCCTTCTGGAATCGTGATTCGGATTTCCTCGGATTTGCCTTCTTGGAGTCTTTGGGCAATTTCGGCAAACGTGAGATTTCTTTGGAGGATGTATTCTCCAGCTTGAAGCTTATTACCCAAGCCTTTTGATTTTACAAACCATTGAAAGACCCACGCGTCAGCGATCAGCTCTCGCTCATGCAAATTTTTGGCTATGGCTTGGAGGCTGCTCCCGGGCTCGATAGTGATAGAGACTCGAGTCGCATCATCACTATAAGGTTTGTCCCAAACCAGCATAAATCGAGCCGCGATATAAATGGTCCCAAAAAGAAGGATCAAAAAAATGATTTTTACCCAAGAAGGGATCAGCGGTTCA
>DATDAE010000137.1:0-2146 GCA_036525565.1 Candidatus Altimarinota bacterium | reverse complement strand
ACTTCTTGTATTAGCTTTTCTTTCATCTTTAGCAATTGGTCTGATGGATACATTCTTTAGGGAGTTAGTAAATCCCTTCATTTTACCATCTTCTTCTCCCCCCTCGAAATATGTAAACCTAATTGCTGCAATCTTAACAATGATTTTTTTGCTCACCCCCCTTGATCGGGTTCTCATCCCCTTCCAAATTATTTTAAAAAATCAGGCTGAAGCCTGATATTTTAAAATGGCGGAGAGACAGGGATTCGAACCCTGGAGGGGCTTGCACCCCTAACGGTTTTCAAGACCGCCGCATTCGACCACTCTGCCATCTCTCCGGCGTCGTCACAAAGCCTCAGATATTTTTCTTGACTATGTCTTTCTGGGGCCCCCAAAATTTGGGACGAGGTTAGTCTTCAGCCGAAAGATTGTAATAGAGATTTAATCGAACGCAACTTTTCTTTGCATTGATCCCCTCCCAAGTCGCACAAAAACATTGACAAAAAATAAATAAAATTAAGAATAGCCAAAGAAAATAACCCTTCCCACCAAACCTATGTTTCAAGCCATGCGAGATTTTTGGAATCGTCGTGTGAGAATTCCCGCGAATTGGGAGTCTTTGGTTTTGGATGTGGGTTCTGGAGAAAAACCCCATTGGCGAGCCGATGTGCTTTGTGATCTTTACCCAGAAGCTTCTTTTTCTCACCACCGAGCTGGTGGAGGAAGCGCTCAAGTGACCGCGCCCTTGGTGGTTGGAAATGCTGAAGATCTTCCTTTCAAAGATAAGGTCTTTGATTTTGTGATCGCTAGCAACCTCCTCGAACACGTCCCCGACCCTGGGAAAGCTTGCAGCGAATTACAGCGAGTAGCCAAAGCCGGATATATAGAACTACCTTATGAAGGTTTGGCGAAGATGAATGACCTCGAAAGTCATCTCTGGTGGTGTCGAGAAGAAGGGCGGCGCATCGTATTTACCCCCAAAGTACATATGCAATTTGACCCAGAGATTTATAGTCTTACGAAAGAACTCATCAATCGGCGAGTCTGGTTTCAAAAAGTCGTTCATCCAAATTTCGACCTCACCACCGTGAGGTTTTGGTGGATAGATGGCTTTGATTTTGAGGTAAAAGGAAAAGCTCACGAGGCCCTTCAAAAAGAAATTGCCAAACTCGAAGCTATTCACAACAAATCCGCCAGAAATAGACAATCTAGAAGTTTGAAAATCATGCGATTTGCCCTCAAGGTTCTCTTTTGGCATAAAACCCGTAAAGAACCGTTTGACCTTAAAGCGCTTTTGAAATGTCCGCAATCAGGCGAAGAAACCCTCCAACAAGTTTCCCCGAATCTCTATCGAGGCAAAGATTCTGGTGAGATTATCCGAGTACTGACTCCATAAAAAACTTGCGATCTTTGCGGAAATTTTTAAGATCTGTTGGCTCTTACCTCAATAATGAGAAGAGCTGAAGATGATGTAGGGCGCTTAGCTCAGTTGGCTAGAGCATCTCGTTTACACCGAGGAGGCCGCGGGTTCGAATCCCTCAGCGCCCACCAGATACCGGAATAAGGTCGCCTTATTCCGCTTTTTGTATGAAAAAAATTTAAAGATTTTTACTTGAGAGATGTTTTATTATCTCTAGGATCGCCCCATGGAACAATCCTATATTTACGCGATCAATCAAAATTACAAAGCTTGTATCACCTCACTTCAAATGAAAGAAGAAAAGATACAATATGAGATATGTATTTATAGATGGAATGAAGAAAAATTTGATGATGAAGGCAAAAATTTATGGGAACGCATTGCCGGTCCTTTTGTGGGAGACGGTGAAGCGCAAGCTCAAATCGTAGCCAAGGAACAGCTCGCTCTTTTTACGGGCGAGATCCTTGATGAGCGGGTTTCACCGGCTTTACAGCAGGAAACTGAGATCATCCTTGGTCATCAAAATTTTCTTTTTCTAAATCCCGAAAGCTTCGAAATAACCTATCTCAAAGAAAATGGTGAAACTCAAAAACTTGAAGGCGAAATCTTGCTCGCCACACAAGAACTCTATGTCGCCAAATTTCAAAAAGAATGGTTTGTGGGGTTTTTAGCCAAAGATTTTGAAATCCAATGCTTTATCTGCAAAAAAAACCTCAAAGAAGCACTTCAAGACATAAATAAAACCTC
>DATDAE010000136.1:0-3738 GCA_036525565.1 Candidatus Altimarinota bacterium | reverse complement strand
AATAAAAATTAAAGATCGTACTCATGAACTACTTTTAATGCGTAAAGGAATGCTAAAAATAGATAAAGAACAACCAAAAGAAGCAAGCCCATGGATTCAAACTCAAAAGGCCGACTAAGTCCCTATTCAAATAAAAAGAGGGGCACGGATGCTTTACCAAAAAACAAACCTATAAAAAAATCCTCCACCCGATGGGCATAGAGGATTTTTATAATCTTAAAATACTTCACAGAGCCTCAAACTAAATATCCATATCACCATTATAGCCCTTAGCTTTTGTCCCTTTCGCTAAACCAAAGAAGAAACCACTAACCATGCCTAATGCAAAGATAATGATCAAAGGAAAGAAAAGACTGGTCGTCATAACTGCAAAGAGAATTCGAATCCCCTGCGCTTGGAGGATGATATTCTCAAAGGCGATAATGACTCCAATGATGAAGGTGATCGTAGCAATAATCAGATAACTATTCCTCATAATGGTTGGGTTTTTATTATATTTAACTAGCTTTAAGCATAAGGCCACGCAGGTATTTGTCAATCCGGATATTGGTAACAACCTGTTCTAGAGATGTTTTGTGTTCGTCGGCTTGTTTTTCAGCTTGAGCTATTTCATCTTTATCCAAGGTGATAGATTCTTTCTCGATGATATCACGAAGTCCTAGATAGGCTCTCAAATTTGCTTCACTCTTGACGGCCAGATCTTTTTTAAAGGAAGCTTCATTGTGTCCCACCGCCTTAAAGAAAGCCTCTGGATTTTGCTGATACTCGGGAGCCTTTTGTACGCGCTGCAAGCTTGAGGCAACCTCTTGATCGATCCAACTGGCGGGCAAGTCCCCTTTTACTTTTTTTGAGAGCTCTGATTGGTAAGCGTTGATTGCTTCATCTTCTTTTTGTTGTCGTTGTCTGTTTTCGACGTTCTCTTGAAGCATCTTTCGGAACTCCTCAACCGACTGCTTTTGCCCAGTGATTTTTTCGATATCGCTTTCGGTGATAGCCTTAGGATCTATCTCATAAACCCCGTGGAGCTTTATATCAAACGGGACATCTTTGCCCGCAAAATCAGCGCTATGATAATCTTTCGGAAATCGAACTTTGACCGCTTTCTTTTCCTCTCCCGCTTTCATGCCTTCAAAAGCTTTTTCCAAATCCGAAAGATAATGCCCCAAACCAATCCTAAATTTAGTTTTTTCCAAATTCGTGCTTGGCAAGACTTTGCCATCTTTATCTTTCCCGGCAAAATCAGCTTCGATAAGATCTTTGCTTTTAGCGGCTCTAGTCACCGCGGTGCCGATCTGAGCCTGTGCAAGAAGAGTTTCTATGATCTCGTCTAATTCTTTCTCTGTGACTTTTACTTCTGGTTTTTTCATCTTTATCTTGTGATAATCTTTCACTTCGATCTCTGGAAAGACTTCCACACTTACGGTCACCTTCATAGGGAATCCTTCTTTTTTCGGAAAATCCACCTCTGGTCGATTGATGACTTGGAGCTTGTTTTTTTCGATAAAATGTCGGTAGTGATCAGTGAGCGCTTGATCTATAGATTCATTGGCGAGTCGTTCGATACCAAGTGAAGCAATGACCACATTGTCCGGAGCATGCCCCTTCCTGAACCCCTTGGCACTGACATTTTCTTTGTGCTGCTGGATTATTTTCTTTTGAGCGGCTTGAAAGTCTTTTTCATCTATCGTAAGGCCAAATTGTACTCGTGAACCTGAAATTTTCGTGAAGTTTTTACTCATGTTAAATTTGAAAACGATTAAGAATCCCGTTAATGGTAAAGAAAAGAAGCTTTTTGGCAATGAAAAATAACATTAAATCACTCCTATCAAGCCTCGCTGGAATATTCCTGATTTTTGGCTTTGTGCCCTCAGCTCAGGGGGCTATGACGACTTATGAAGCGTTGCTTTTTCATACTAAACGAAATCATTATCTCCAAAAACACTGGCCAGGATTTTTAGCCCCCGTGTCAGTAGGACGGGTCAAGAAAGTTCTTTCTCCCACTACTTTTCAGCTTGAGAATGGTATAAAAATCAAAATACTTGGGATTGATGATCCCCTCCTCTCTGGAACTTCAACCGTTCATCAATGCTTTGCCGAAGCCATGAAAAACTATCTCACGACGAAATTGCGAGGGCGAATCGTGATCTTGAGACGAGATCGCACTGATTTTGATGCCGATCGGTATCTCTTGAGGTATGTGTATCTCCCCGGATGGGATAAACATGAAAAAGAAACTTTTTTCACCCATAAAATGATAAAAGATGGTTATGGCAAGGCGTTCTTTGAAGGAAAAAACAAACAATACAAAGATTATTTTGATCAGTTAACCCAAGAGATTTATGTAAATCCTAGAGGGGCTTGGGGAGATTGTTTGTAATATTTTTTGACAAATCACCAATATAGCATAAGATCTCTCTTGTCATGTTTCTCACAAACACACTTCCCGTTCCCACTCCCCCAGCACTCACTTTGCGGCGAGAGGAATAGTAG
Organism: Candidatus Altimarinota bacterium; assembly: GCA_036525565.1. GTDB lineage: Bacteria > Patescibacteriota > Gracilibacteria > UBA4473 > UBA4473 > DATDAE01. Next base: position 1,248 of record DATDAE010000136.1, on the reverse strand, counting down.
TATGTTTTAAAATCACAAATGCTAGAAACTCGCCTCCTGGTGAGTTTTTTTTATTACATTCATAAAATGGAAAAATTCAAAAACGTCGACGTGGTAAAGTTTGGAACCGCCGTCCTCACACAAAAAAACGGAGCCATAGATCTTAATCTCATGGCAAGCGTGGGTTCGGTGATCGGCAGGCATCAAAGCCCTCTCAGCGTGGTGAGTTCTGGAGCGGTCGGATTTGGCAAGACTATGCAGGACTTATCTTCTATAGAACCAAAACTCCGCAGAGATAGAGCCTATGCCGCCATGGGAAACCGAAAACTTTTTACCACTTGGGACGAAATGATTGCGGAAAAACATGTCTGGGAGCTTCTCGTGACCTATGCCCAAATCGAAAACGGGAACCGCGCCGAAATCCTCGAGCGAATTCAAGATGCTTTAATCTCCAATGGCATTCCCATGTTCAATTTCAATGACGCCGTTTCTGGCGAAGAGCTCAAACCTGACAAAACTGGTAGTTTTGGAGACAATGATCATCTCGCTACAGAGGTCGCCGGATGTGCGAGCGAAGTAGCCGATCAAGTCCGACTCATCATTTGTACAGCGGCCAGCGGGGTTCAAGAAGATTTGAAAGATGATCAATCAACCATAGCCAAACTAAAAACTGGAGAGTTGACCGAAGCAGAAATCACAAGGCTTTGTGGCGAAGGGAGCGTGGGAGGGACTGGCGGTATGGATCAAAAACTACGATATATGAGGAATTTATTAGATAGAAATCAAATCATCACAGAAGGATGGATCATCAACGGAAAAGAATCTCAAATCTTGGCGGACATTCTAGAAGGGAGAACCCCCGATCATGGGGCGACGCAAATCACGGTCGCTTAAATTGTTTTTCTCCTCAAATAAAATAGAATTTTAACGCTCTCAAGTTCTTAAATTGCCAAGCCCACTATGAAATACACTCAAACTTTGCTCAAAACTTCCAAGGAAAATCCTAAAGACGAAACCGCTCGCAATGCACAACTCCTGATAAAAGGAGGCTTTATTACTAAAAATATGGCCGGAGTTTACGCCTATCTTCCTTTGGGACTTCGAGTCCTCAATAATATTTCCCAAATAGTCAGAGACGCCATGGACAAGGTTGGATCCGAACTATTGCTCACAGGACTCTGTGCTCAAGAGTATTATAAGACTACTGGGCGTTGGGACACGATCGATGTGCTCTATCGAGTTCCTACTAACCACGGAGATGATATCGCC
>DATDAE010000135.1:0-4968 GCA_036525565.1 Candidatus Altimarinota bacterium | reverse complement strand
CAAGTTTAACCGCATAAGATTTTCCCGCACCAGATTTAGCGAAGGTTACCGAATTGGCATTTTCAAGACCAAACCGATCCATGATAATCAGGGAATTATTGTGACGATTGAGACCATATAAAATTCCTTGATTGGAGGTCAGATCATTGGAGACAAAAGGAAAGATCGTTGAAGCGGGCCCCGTATTCATGTTTCGGATGACTTCCATTTCATCGGTACATTGGGGAAGGGTGGTGTTAAACGCTCTTTCCGTACGGAAATCAGCGGTTCTGGTCATCACGAGTTTTCCTCCCAAAACGGTTTCTAGCTGTTTGGAAATACTATCAAGCTGGTCTTTGGTATCGGCATAAACGGTGAAATAAAGTCCGATTTGAAAAAATCGTTCCACGCCTTTTTGGAGATTTCCTCGGAGTTCTTCAGCATCTTGGAGCGCGGTTTCGAGTCCTACGTCCTCGACCATACCTTTTCGTTTTTGGATCCTCATGGTGGACCTCATCTCGGCTACTTTTTTCCGTAACACTTTCATGATATGCCCTGACTCTTCAGGATATATAAAGATAGAGACATCAAGGGTCGTCGGGAAGTTGATCACCTGACTAAGCCAATTGGCATCCAAAAACCGGGGATAATTAAAGACAAAAAAGCTTTTGACGTGTTTTCCATTGAGGTTCAAGGTCCGAGCGGTGATCTCCATAGAGGAAGGCGCGATCAAATCTTTCATAGTAGAGGTGCCTTCTTGAAAAAGCTTTTCAGCGTCCTTGATCCGCTTTCTCGTTTCTGGGTCTAACTTTTTGAGGTCTTTTTTGGGATCAAAATTCTCAAAGAAATCGGCTTCCACGATGAGTGGTTGTTTGCCATTGGTAGGGATCGGGGGTACGGGATTTGGGTTAGGGACTGTGGATTCTGCAGGATTCCCGTTTCCCTTACTACTTACCCCTTGTCCCGCTTCAGAGCCTTGATCTTCCAGGGTGGCTTTTCGAGCTTCAGCTTTAGCCTTGTTTTTATCAATATGAGCGCGCCACATTTTTTTGATATTATCCAAAAATCCGCCCTTTTCCGTCGAGCCATCAGCCATGATTTCTTTTGCGACTTCATGACCGACCTCTTGAATTTGGTCAGTAGTAGTGGACGGGGGTGTATTTGTTTCTTCGCTCATGTATTCTGGGTATTATACCATGGAAAGGCTCGAAAAACAAATCAGTGATCTACAAAAAATACCCATCTTTTTTCACATTGTGAAGAGGTGTGATGGGTATCTTTAGTGTCATGTTTCTCGGTTAGAGAAAACAAGGTTCAAGCGGCTATACTCTCCGGTATCTCTCCTAGGAGACGTTTTTGTCAGAGCGTCTCCCGTCGCTCTTTGTTGGTTTTTGTTTCTATAGAAAATCTATGGTTTGTTTGATTTTCTATGTTTAAGGTTGGGTTTTCTGTCCATTAAGCCGCACTGTGGACGAGAAAAAAAAGAGGAGAAGACCGGTAGTGGTTCGATCTTGATTGAATAACTTCTGGAATGTTAAAGCCTTTAATATGCTAGAAGCTCAAAATCGAACCACTACAAGCCCTCTTCTTGTGATACGGAAATGCGTAATATTTTTTCAAAGAACAGATAATTGTATCATAGAATCTGCTAAAAAACAAATGATATGTTTGCCATATTTCCTTTATTTAAATAGTTGGAATTTGGTTGGGAAGCCTTATAATGATCGAAAAATAAAAACCCATGACACAATCATTAGGACTCACAACAGCTCAGGCTGAATCGAAACTTAAAATCGTTGGACGCAATGTATTGGAGACCAAGACCGCCAATCCTTGGTATAAAATGCTTTGGAGCCAGTTCACGGATCTTTTAGTGATTATTCTTTTGGTAGCGGCAATTATTTCATTCTTTCATGACAAAACCGAAAGCATCATCATCCTTAGTATCGTAGCCCTCAATGCGGCCATTGGGTTTTTCCAAGAATTTAGAACAGAAAAAACTCTCGAAGCTCTCAAAAATATGGTGCATCCTCAGATTCGAGTAATGAGGGATGGGAAGGAGATGATGATCCAAACGGAATATTTGGTTCCGGGAGATGTCGTGATTTTGGCAGAAGGAGATAAGGTGCCAGCCGATGGGATACTGATCGAATCCCATAGTTTGAAATTGGATGAAGCGATTTTGACGGGAGAAAGCGTGCCGGTCGAAAAAAAGATAAAAGACAAAGTGTTTATGGGGACGGCTGTGGCCAAAGGATCAGCTATGTTTGAAGTCACTTTTACGGGAATGACTTCTGAGTTTGGTAAAATTGCAGAACTCACCACCAGTACCAAAAATGCGAAATCACCTTTGGAGATAGAGTTAGAACGGATTGGGATGTTTGTTACCAAGATGACCGGGGTTATCTGTTTGATCCTTTTCGCTCTGGGATTTTTGCGAGATGTGGACTTTTCCGATACCACGACCTATTTCGACGCTATTGCTGATGGCCTGATCTTTTCGGTATCCGTGGCGATTGCGGCGGTTCCAGAAGGACTCCCTACGACCATTACCGTAGCATTGGCTTTGGGGGCTTCGGTGCTCGCGCGTAAACACGCCATCGTAAAACGATTGTCTTCAGTAGAGACCTTGGGCGCGGTTAGCACGATTTGTAGCGATAAGACTGGAACCCTCACGAAAAATGAGATGACCGTTCGGGCGCTTTATCTTGGAAATGGAGAATCGGTCGAAGTTACCGGCGTGGGGTACGATCCCAGAGAAGGGGATGTGCGGGCTTCAAACTATGAACTTAAATCAACCCAAGTTCTGCTCAATCTCCTTTCTGATATTTGTTGGTATTGTAATGAAGCCAAGCTCGTTCATAAAAAAGGCCATTATACGATACTCGGTGATCCGACCGAGGGAGCGCTCCTGACCTTTGTAGAAAAATATGCTAAAAAACTTCAGGTTCGTGGCTCGAGCTTAGAAACCCTTGAAGTCTTTCCGTTTGATTCGGATCGGAAAATGATGTCAGTGATTGTAAGCCGTAGATCGACAAAAGGTGAAAAACTCCTCGTAAAAGGTTCGCCAGACCAATTGCTCGCGAAATGTGAATTTTATTTTGATGGAGTAAAGGTTCAAAAATTCACTCAGGCGAAAAAAAATGAATTTATCAAAGAATATCAAAGCATGGCCTCAAAAGCGCTTCGAGTTTTGGCTTTGGCGTACAGAGAAGTCGATCTCAAGAAAATGAAAAATGAAACCCAAGCTGAAAAGGAGCTTGTTTTTGCAGGACTTCTGGGCATGATCGATCCGCCTCGGGATGAGGTGCGTGAAGCCGTCACAAAATGCCATGCAGCTGGTATACGAGTGATCGTAATCACAGGGGACTATGGTATCACGGCAAAAGCTATTGCGGGAGAACTTGGCATCGTGAAAGCTGATGGACCAGTCCTCGTACTGACGGGGGATGAAGTGAAAAAAATGTCAGACAAAGAACTTTCTAAAATACTCAAAGATAAAACCCAACAAGTTATCTTTGCTAGAAGTCTTCCCGATCAAAAAATGCGAGTGGTGAAATTGCTCCAGGATCACCGGGAGATTGTAGCGATGACGGGGGATGGCGTCAATGATGCCCCAGCCCTCAAGAAGGCTAATATTGGCGTAGCGATGGGTATCACGGGGACCGAGGTGAGTAAAGAAGCGGCGAGTATGATCCTACTCAATGACAGTTTTGCTTCTATTGTGACAGCGGTGGAAGAGGGGCGACGGATCTATGAAAACCTCAAAAAATTTGTCTGGTTTATTTTTTCCTGCAACATAGGAGAACTTTTTGTGATTTTTACGTCTATTGTTTTTGCCTTTCCTTTGGCTCTTACGGCCATACTTATTTTATGTATTGATCTAGGAACAGACATCTTACCAGCGATTGCTTTGGGGGTGGATCCAGCAGAGCCAGGCCTCATGGAAAAGCCGCCTCGCAATCCTAAGAAAAGAGTTATGGATCGCGCTTTTGTGACTAATTTTATGATTATGGGGTGTGTGATTGGAGCCTGCGTGGTGGGTATCTTTCTTTATGCGCTCATACAAGAGGGCTGGAAGTGGGGAAGTGATACGAGTGGTGACTTTACCTATCCTCGTACTATGGCTTTCACGGCGCTGGTGATGGTGCAACTGGTCAATGCTTTTTCTGCAAAATCATTCCGTCGTTCTCTTTTTTCCATGAATCTCTTGGCTAACAAATTTTTACTACTTGCTATTGGGGTTTCTCTTCTGCTGGTATACTGTATGCTCTATGTTCCATTTTTTAATGATGTGCTCAAAACCTATCCGCTCAATCTCTCAGATTGGGGCTGGGTGGCGGTGGCTTCGATCATCCCGCTGGTGGTGCTTGAGGGGATGAAGTGGCGAACTAGAAGTAAAGAGGTTTAAGCCTTAAATTATCATTTGTGCAGCACTTTTGAGGAGGGCTTTGTTGTAGCCATATTTCATGCGCATGGGCCCCAGGATCCCGATGGCGCCTTGGAGATGGTTGGTTTCGATACCGGTTACGACCATCGCACAGCTTTGGATCTCATCGAGAAGGTTTTCTTCTCCAATAAAAATCTTGACCTCATCTTGGGTGGTATCGAGGGTTTGGATGAAACTTTGGAATCGAGCTTTGCCTTCGAGGATTTCTACGATGCGGGCGGCCTTTTCTGGTTCAGCGGTGAATTCAGGCGCGCGAAGGACATTAGAAAGTCCAATATAAGACGTTTTATCATTAAATATCGTGGCAAAGGCCACATTCCCAGACAGCTGCGCGATAACGCGCAAAGCATCAAAGAGGGATTCCTTGGATTTGGAAAGATGATACTCCTGGATATATTTTTCAAAAAGGGTCGTGATTTGTTTTTCTTCTTTCGGGTTTTCTTGGAGTTGGTCTACATACTTACGATAACCCTTTTGGGTGGGGATTTTTCCAGAAGATATGTAGGGAGAGGTTATCAAACCCACTTCTTCGAGGATGG
>DATDAE010000134.1:0-2060 GCA_036525565.1 Candidatus Altimarinota bacterium | reverse complement strand
AGGGAGGGCAAAAATCGTAGGGTCCAAGAAAAGCCGATAGTGCACATATAGTGCGCCAGCAACTCCAGCAAAGGCGCCACTGATGATCAGCGACCAGGCTTTGGCTTGGAAGGTGTTTTTTCCCAAAGATTGCACGGCAATCTCATCGTCTTGAATCGCTCGCTGAAGTCGTCCAAAGGGGGAATTAAAAATTTTCCAGAGCAGGAAATGACAGATGATCGTCATCCCGGCATAAAGGGCAAAAATACGCCAAGAAGTATCGAAATTAAATCCTCCTAGAATCGGGTCCTCGATCCCACGGATGCCCAAAGGTCCATTGGTGAGTGCCATCCAATTGGTGGCGACCACTTGGGCGATCATAGCCGCTCCCAGGGTCGCGATGGCGAGATAGTGTCCAGAAAGTCTGAGGGTGACGAGTCCGAAAAAAGCCGCTAAGCTTCCGGCTATGAGGGCGGCAAGGGGAATATTAACAAAGAAATTAAATCCATATTTAGTATTTAAAATAGCCGCGGTATAAGCCCCTACTCCATAAAAAACAATATGTCCGAGATTAAAAAGCCCCGTCAAGCCAAAGCTCAGATTATAGCTCTGGACCAGCAAGGACCAGACCAAAGCGATGATAGCAAGCGAGAGGAGGTATTCAAGCATAAGGGATAAGGGATAAGTATCAAGTATTAAGTATCAGGTATTAAGGGGTTAGCGTCGGAGCGCTACATGTCTTTTTCCAAACAAACCTTCAGGTTTTATCAAAAGCATCAGAATCAAAATGATAAAAGGAATAGCCGCTGTGAATCCACTCGGAATAAGGCTCAGCCCCACCAGCAAGCTTTCGAGGAGGCCTATAGCGTAAGCGCCGACAATGGCTCCGCGAATAGATCCAACGCCTCCTAAGATTAAAGCCGAAAAGGCTTTGACCCCAATCACGACGCCCATGAGAGGTTCTAGATTTTGTTCAAATCCTAGGAAAATTCCTGCCAGACAGGCCAAAACCGCCCCAATACCAAAAATCCAACTCATAGCTTTGTCGATACTTAGTCCAAAGCTTTGGGCGAGTTCTCGGTTGCTCGCGACCGCTCGCAGAGACTTTCCTACTTTGGTGTATTTGAGAAAGGCTCCCAGGCTTATGATCAGGACCACAGAACACAGGAGGGCTAGTATTTGATTGGGCGTGGCGAGGATCTGACCCTGTAAAAGCGGCAAACTTTTATAAGATTTATCCGTTATCGTCAGGATATTAGGTCCAAAGATCATCAAAATGATCGATTGAAATCCGATAGAAAGTCCGATCGAGGACACGAGTGGGATCATAGGATTTTTATCTCTCACTGGACGGAAAAAGAGCTTCTCGGTCAGGATTCCGATGGCGAGAAGGATTATGATAGAGCCTAAAATAGAGGGTAAAATGGGCCAATGCATAAGCTTGTGCAGCACCATAAAACTATATGCCCCCCAAGCGACGAGTTCGCCATGTGCAAATTGGATGAATCCGGCAATCCCATACACCAGTGTCAGCCCCAAGGCGACTAAAGCGATGAGACTACCCGATACGAGACCATTCCAAATGAGTTGAAAGATGAGTTGTGAAGACATCAATGAGAATTATAAGATAAAAGCTAGATCATTCAAGACCGGTCTCTTAGAGACCGGTCTTGGGGTATGGAATAGGTTTTGAGTATGAAGTTTTGATGAAGAAGCATTGTCGACCGGAAGGAGAATTTTTGGTATATGTGAGCGGAGACATCTCCCTTAGTGTGCTTTGAATATGGAAAACCTACCTGGCTATGTTTACATCATGGGGAATAATGCAGTCTCTACTTTGTATGTTGGTTCAACGAGTGATTTACAGCGTAGAGTCTGGGAACACAAAGAAAAACTGCTGCCCAATAGTTTTACCGGGAAATATAATCTCACAAAATTACTTTATTATGAAACTTGCTAAATTAAAGGGGCAAATGCAACAGAGGGGATGAGTAGAGTGATTAAGAGTTAGAAAAGAAAACTTGATGAGGGGTTTTGTAGTTGAGGCATTTACGAGGAGTATGGTTAAGGGCTTCTACGAC